>JANLHY010000691.1 GCA_024653795.1 Candidatus Brocadiaceae bacterium
AGATGTTAAAGATGGGAATAAAGCCCGTCAAGATATAAGGTGAAATGGTAGAGATAAAACATATGCTGATCTGGCAGCTTCAAATACTTCTTAAGAGAGATAAAAAAATTATGATCCAGTAGGGAGCGGAGGGTCACATCTTAAATAATAAGTAATTGGTAAGAAATCGCTATATTAATGCAATAGGAAATATCAATATTTATTATTTAAGATACGACCCTTTGCGCAGCATAGAGTTTCCTGAGTCCGAAGTACGGAAGATACGCGAACAGTACGGCCTATCCCAGGATAAATTCGCTTCTCTTATGGGAATAAGTGTCGCCACACTCCGCAACTGGGAACAGGGTCGGCGAAAACCTGAAGGACCTGCTCGGATACTATTAAGGGTTGCTTCTAAACATCCTGAAGCTATTTTGGATATTACAGGCCGTCCCAAAATGAGAAAGAGTGAAGTGCGAGGGTCACCATCTTAATTCTTAAATAATTGGCTTGCTTCTGTGGAAGCAATGGAACACGATGACAGTGTGTATACAAAGGAATAGATAAAAATAAATGGCGGAATATGGGGAATGGAACCGAAAGGGCGCGACACTTAGCGACGTAACAGCAAAAGCTGAATACGGAGTAAATCGCGAATTCATTATCAAAGGCATACAGACCGGCAAACTGGAATATCGGGATGGAGCGATATGGGGGAATCCTTATCTCAGAATTTTAAGATCCCAGCTTGAAAAATACATAGTTGATGAGCTTGGCAAAGAATACTTGATCAAGGTTAAGAACGAATTGGAGTTGCGGAAAATCAAAAAGGAAATATCAGACATCAAGAAAAAACTGAACTTACTTCAGATTCGGAAGCTTGAGATTGAGAAATCAATGAACCATTGACAAATCACCGAACCATAGGCTGGAGGCGACTGGCGTTGAAAAGCGCGCCAGCACATCAGCCTTTAAGTTATGCTTTATGGTCATAATTAATAAACGAGAGATGCCGAAAGGCATCTGATAATGGAGGGAAAAACAATGAGATCAACTATGTATAAAACAATCAAAGGTCTTTACAAAAAAGGGCGGTTGAATTTGGAGCTGAAATTAAATACCTACAGAAAATGGCGGAAATTAACATTGTTCATATAAATCAGGATGTGTTAAATAAAGCATGGGAAATATTTGAAAAATATTCTGATAAGGATTTTCCTTTCACTGATTGCACAAGTTTTATAGTTATTGAAATGTTGGGGATAAATGAAGTCTTCTCTTTTGATAAACACTTTGAACAGTATGGATTTGTCAGATTACCTATTCTCTAAGTCCATTAGTTCAAGAAAGTATCAGAGTTGTAATCAATAACGGCAACCAAAAACAATAAATTTAATTGAAGATTAAAATTCAAAAATTGATAGAAAAGAATAAAAAAATATTTCAGGAGAAGTGGTATGAGTACTTTAGTGCTTGAACATGAATGTTTGGCCCAAAGAGTTATTTTTACAAAGGATTCTTTTGTAGTTTATCTTAACGATGGGAGAAATGTATCAGTGCCTATTATTTGGTACCCTCGATTGCTAAATGACAATAAACAAGAACGAGAAAACTATGAATTAATTGGAGATGGAGAAGGAATCCATTGGCCGGATATCGATGAAGATATTAGCGTCGAAGGGATATTAGCTGGTAGACGTTCTGGAGAAAGCCAAAACTCTCTTAATAAATGGCTTAAAGGAAGAATCAAAAAGATAAAAAATACCTAACAAGAAAATTCGAAGATTTTGATTGGGAAGAGTATTATGTGATTGGTCCTGGAGATCAGAAGGAGTATGAGAGGCTAAAAAAGACCAAGCCCTCTTATACAGATAAGTACGATATGCTCTCGTTAGCAGATGAAGTAGATGGATGGATGGGGATTTTGGTCAATGCGAAGCGAGTCTCAGATAAGAAGAAGTTCACGTTACCATTAGCGGAGTTGGAAGCAACAGATGAGAGATCGAAGAACTATCAGTGGCTGGACGATTATTCTGTCTGGTTTGTAAATAATAAGTAGCGCAGCAGTTAAGCAGGTATTGGTGATTGTGTGGTGGGGCGCCGCATAACAATCGATTGTAGCGAACGCGCAACCACGATGCATGTTATCATTAAACATCACAGTGCGCCGCTGATCGGCGACTTTTTATGCCACCAGACACCAAAGCCGCAAAGAAAAACAAGTAGGACAAGCGTCCCCGCTTGTCATTATAATGTCAAGCGAGGACTCCTGACCTACTTAGTGACTTTGTGGCAATTTTTAATTTCCTAAACATCAAGATTAAATGATACCTCTCCGTGACCGAAATCCGTCGGGTACCTTTCCATTTATTACCGTTAGTATTATTCTTTTAAACGTCCTTGTTTTTATTTTCGAACTCTCCTTAGAACGACGCCAATTGGATTCCTTCCTCTTTCAATTTGGCGTTATTCCCGTCAAAGTATACTATTCCACAGATATCCCCGGTTCCACTTTTGTAAATACCTACTTTCCTTTTCTCAGTTCTATGTTCCTTCACGGAGGATTCATTCACCTCATTGGCAATATGTGGTATTTATGGATTTTTGGCGATAATATCGAGGATAAGCTCGGACGCTTCAAATTCATTCTGTTTTATCTCATCTGTGGAATTGGGTCTGCCGTTGTACATGTTTATTTTAATAGGCAATCCGGAGTCCCTTGTGTCGGGGCAAGCGGGGCAATAGCCGGAGTGCTGGGCGCTTATATGGTTACCTTCCCAAGGGCGCGGGTGCTTGTTCTTATTCCACTGTTTATCGTCTGGGAGATGATCGAATTACCTGCAATTATTGTATTGGGGTTTTGGTTTCTTATCCAGTTCTTTAGTGGTGCAGCATCTATTTCTTCCGCCCATGGCGGGGGTGTAGCGTGGTGGGCGCATATCGGGGGGTTTGTTTTAGGCGTCATCCTCATAAAAATATTTCCAAAATCACGGCCGCTATAGTTATTTTGCGTCTTCTGTTATTCCTTCCATTTCTTCCAGTTTTCCTTCGACGATTTCTTCTTCCAGTTTGACTACCTCACGGAAGGCAATTCCTTCCCGCCAGAGAAAGAAAAAACCCATAAATGTGATAGGAAGGATGCTGATAGCCCAT
>JANLHY010000696.1 GCA_024653795.1 Candidatus Brocadiaceae bacterium
TAAGATTTAAACAGGAGTAATTATTATGAGAGACAAGAGAAGACAAAGGCTATCGTGGCGCAGTAAACGGGCAAATCATGGGAAAATGGGGTGTAAAGGAAGAAGGGTTGGAAGGTATAAATAATAAGCCTTCGACCATTTGTTGTCAGTTGCCGGTTATCAGTTTTTTGATGAATAAAATAAACATATTCATCCGGAAGTAAAGTAATAGAAAGCCATTCGTATTCGAGTGGCTTTTTCATTTTAATCTTTGACATTGTTCACACACTTCAGAAATACCTGTTGGGTTGAGCAAAGCGAAACCCAACCTACATGGCTACACGGCTCTCGATAGAGGGGAATTGTAGCGCCGATCCCTTGTGGTCGGCCCGCCTGCCTATGGGGCGAGGACAAGCATTTTGGCGGGGGGATAAACCGCCCGCGCTACACGTTCCGTCTCGTTCGGGTTAGGGAGTGAGATGAACGCCTGTTTTACGGGTGACCAGTATCGTCACCGCCCGGCAGTTTTTCGCCAGCGGCCACGGGTTCAGCTACCTCATCCGCTACCGTTGTGTTCAGGTTTGCCCAGTCAGCGTAAAGCCTGTTGCCGGTGCTGGAGGCATTTCTGTACATGCCAATCCCGACCTTTCCAGTGCTGAACTCGGTGTCGGTTCCTGACCAGACCAGCGAGCCGTTGATGTAAAACTTCAGCGCTGTACCATTTGCGGTCACCTTTAGGATGTTCCAGTCATTCTTGACGATTGCAGCGTTAGCGGTCTATGTCTTTAGTTCCGTGACAGTTGCACCGTTCACTTTCGAAACGGAGTAAGTCCCGTCATTGGCGTACGCAAACTTGTACTCCTTGTTCCATCGGCCAATACTATCAAGAGGTATTGGCGTGCCTCGGATGGAAATATGGTTGGGCGCGCCGGCTGTGCTGCCTGTCCGCTTCATCTTGACCTCGTAATTGAGTGTACTGTAGTAGTCCTCGTAACTGATGGACGAAACTTTATTCTTCCCGCCAACGGTCGAGTAATACTTCGAGGACTTGTGCGACCAGACGCCTTTGTGCGCGAGCCAGTTCGTGTGAGTGGTGTTGAAATTAGAACCGAACCCGGTCGAAGTGGAGCTCACGAGGAAGTTGGCCACCGTGAAAGCGGTGTTGTTGAGCACGAGGTGATTGTCTGCATCGCAGTCTGCGTTGCTCAGGTTGCCTGTGGTGCAGGTGGAATTGCTCCCCGAGGCCACGCCCAT
>JANLHY010000698.1 GCA_024653795.1 Candidatus Brocadiaceae bacterium
GATGGGTTCGGACGATAGAGGCGCTTTCGGGTGAAGATTCCAGGGCAAAACAACTTGCATTGTTTCCGGACGGCCGCGAAGAATTACCCGCGATGGACTACGAGGTATATCCTGGAAATACCAGAGATACTGCAACATTGGAGGGATTGATTATTTGGTTGGCACTTCCAAGGGACATTTGACCCATGTTGAAAAACCGTTGCTAGAACAGCCCTGGATTCAGGCGCGTGAAAGTGTCCGCGTCAAAATTCTCAAGAATCGGTGAATGAACACACGTTCCATTTCAAACTGGATCGTGAACGCCTGCGGCGAACGTTGCGACGTGAGGGACGCTATCTGCTTCGCTCCAATATGCAGGCTGCTTCACCTGAAACCGTCTGGGAATCGTATCTGCCCCCGAATGATTGATATCCATTTACCAACCACAGATGGTCGTCACATTGTCATGAGCCGCCATACACAACCGGGAAAGGATGTTTCTCTCCTTTTGGCGCAAACCCTGGCCTCGTGAAAACGGGGCTGGGTTTGTCGCTTCCTGAACAACTACCGCCCAAGGTTTATGCCTCCGGACAGACCTGTCTGTAGTGCCAACCTTTTAATATGACCCCTTGTATTCACTGTCTGAGTAAATAATTAAATATGGTGTCCCCGGAATCGATCTTCCTTCTTCTATGTCTACCATTAGTCTTTCAATATAGGTCTTTAGTTTTGGGCTGGCCTTTTGGGAGACCTTCTTAAGTAAGCTCAGAATCCGATTCTTCAAGTCAGGGCTTAAATCATTTTTCTTTCCACCAAGGATAAGCCTTATTTCTGGGATGGTTCTTTCAAGCACTCTTCTTGCCTGGTTTTTCAGACTTGAATCCTTGAGTAATAGTAAGGTAACCTCTAAAGAGTGCTTGTAATAAAGCTTTGTATATTCCCGACCTCTCTCTGTCTGGGAAAGAGCTTTATCCCTGAATTCTCGGTAGAGATTGAGTTTTGATTGATCCTTGGTGATTTCGTCAAGAGGACAAGTTGATGTTGAAGCCCTAAAATTGGCCACCGTGTTAGCGGTGTTGTTGAGCACGAGGTGATTGTCTGCATCGCAGTCTGCGTTGCTCAGGTTGCCTGTGGTGCAGGTGGAATTGCTCCCCGAGGCCACGCCCAT
>JANLHY010000701.1 GCA_024653795.1 Candidatus Brocadiaceae bacterium
GTCATTATTGTAAAAAGAAGGGTATTTGAAGTAGGAGAAAAGACGGGTGAAACCGTAGGAAAAGAAGTAAAAGTTTTGCCTACATCCGATTATAAGATTCAAGAGGGAGACATCCTCGTTGTTGTGGGCAACAGTAAGGATGTTGAATCTTTCGAAAAACACATGAAATAATTTAATACATGCGAAGTATTGCACTGACTAATCAAAAAGGCGGCGTAGCCAAAACAACGACCACCGTTAATCTGGGCGCCTGCCTTGCACAGATGGGCAAAAAGGTGCTCCTGGTTGATTTAGACCCTCAGGGGAATTTGAGTTCATGGCTGGGTTTGGATATCCATAATCTCGAACGTTCCATGTACAATGTATTTTTGGAAGAAGTCCATTTTGAAGAAATCCTGACAAAGACATGCGTTGAGAATATGACCCTGGCCCCTTCGAATGTCGCATTGGCAGGAGTAGAAAGGATCTTAGCCCATGAAAAGGGACGAGACCTCATCCTGCGAAAGCGTATGTCTGCCGTAGTAAACAAATATGATTACATTCTCTTGGATTGCCCGCCTTCATTGGGGCTGATTACCATTAACGCATTAACCTTTGTTAAGGAGGTCTTCGTTCCTTTAGAGACAAAGGTTCTAGCATTAAATGGCCTTGTAACCCTGATGAATACCGTACAGGTGGTAAAAGAAAGGTTGAATCACAGCCTGGAAGTAACCGGTATTATTGCCTGCCGGTTTGATGGCCGGACAAACCTTAGTAACGAGGTATTTAACCAGATCAAAGAACGTTTTAAAGACAAGGTCTTTGATACTATTATCAAGGAAAATACACGCCTGGCTGAATGCCCTATTTCCGGAAAGCCCATTACCTTGTACGCACCGGACAGTTCTGGCGCTATTGATTATACGAATTTAGCAAAAGAAGTAGTGCAGAGAGAAAAACTTTTACGTTAGTTAATAGGCGGGTCTTGTGGGTCTATGTGAGGCAAGAGATCAAATGAGATATTTATTGTCCTGCCCGTTGTAGAGTTTGGGCAACAATTTTCACGATGATAACAAGCACAACATGCGGGCCCATTTAAACCTGATGAACGGAAATATTAACATAAAGATTTTTTATACGCAGGCTAAAGCCTGTGGGTGCCATAATGAATGAATGTTGGAGGAATGCGTATGGAGAGAATCGTAACCAACCCAGAAATACTCGGTGGTAAACCAATTATCAAAGGTACCAGACTTAGTGTAGAATTTGTTCTTGAGTTATTAGCGTCGGGGATGACTAAAGAAGACATTCTAACAGATTATCCTCATATTACGGAAGAAGACCTATATGCGGTTTTGGAGTACGCCGCTCATGCCCTTAAAAATGAGGTTTATGTTCCTTTTGAGAAAGTTTCATGAACCTGAAACAGATAAGGTTTTTGACAGACGAGAATATTTCTCCAAAGGTGGTCGCTTATCTTCGAGAACGTGGCGCAGATGTGTTGGATGTAAAAGAGTGTGGTTGGCAGGGAAAGACCGATCATGAAATCCTGGGAAATGCTTTAATAGAGAAAAGGGTATGTTTGACCTGCGACAAGGACTTTGGCACTTTAAAGAAATTACTTAATTTTCTTGCAACCTCTTTACTAATACCTCTTTTACCAGAGGGGAGCTTTATCGCCGCCATTACCCAGCGCATCCCGGAAAAATCATTTCAAATGGTTCGTTACTATGGCTGGTATTCAAACAAATGTTGAAAGAATTAAAAAAATTGCAATCTTCTTCGTTTTTTGTTTTAATATCGCCTCAAAGGGAAAAAGCAATTTCCTATCACTCACCCTTGCCTCTTATTCTAAAGAGGGTGTAAGATTAGAATATTGCAATGTCTCCCCGATCCCATTTAAACCCGAGGAACGGAAATACTAACATAGAAAAAAGTAGTTGCAACCTTTGGTTGTCATTCTGGGCGTGAGCGAAGAATCTATTTAAGATGTTTCGCTTCGCTCAACATGACAGCTTCAAAATGGATGGAGAAATGGGGTCACCTTGATTAGTGATTATATTTTGGCGTTGACCCTCTATATGCTAAATAAACCTATCAATTGGGACTTTAAAGAAATATTTATGTACGTTGGAATCGATATTATAGAAATAAAACGAATAGAAAGGTTGTTTTCTGCCAATGAGGGTTTTTTGCGAAAAATTTACACTGAAAAAGAGGTTGAATACTGTAAACCCAAGAAGAACAAATATCAGCATTTTGCGGCACGCTTTGCTACAAAAGAAGCCATGTTCAAAGCCTTGGGGACTGGATGGGTTGGTAAAATGAAGTGGACGGATATCGAACTGTTAAACGACGAAAATGGCAGACCCTATGTGAATCTTTATGGAAGTGTAAAAGAATTGGCAGATAAGAAACATATTAGCGATATTGCTGTATCATTATCACACTGTCAGGATTATGCCATTGCACAGGTACTCTTGGTACCAAAAAAAGAGGAATGTTCATGAAAAAACTTGTACTGATTAATCCGCATCCGATTGGAAATGTTGGAGAGGAAAACGTCTCTGTATTAAATCAAATGCCGGTAAATCTCGGATACTTAAAGGTATTAACGCCAAAGAACTGGCAAGTCGATATCATAGATGAAACCCAGGGGCTTGCGATTGACGATACAGGGGAAATTACTTTTGGCGAAGCCGACCTTGTTGGCATTACATCGGTGAGTTATCAGGCCCATCGTGCATATCAAATAGCTACTGCCTGCAAAAAACGGGGTATACCAGTGATTATGGGCGGCATTCATGTCACCAGTTATCCAGAAGAAGCGGCAAAATATGTTGATTGTGTTGTTACCAGAGAAGCAGTGACCACCTGGGAAAAGATTATTAGCGATTTTGAAAAGGGATGTCTCCAAAAAAGATACGAAGGTGTTCTGACACCCATGGAATTGTATCAGGGACTACGTCCGGATAGAAAGTATCTGAAGGATAAATATAAATACAGATATTCAGGTATTATAACGACTGCGGGTTGCCCATTCAGCTGTGAGTTCTGTTCCGTGCCTCAGTTCCAGGGCAGGAAATATCGTGAAAGACCAGTTGAAGATGTCCTCGATGAATTCGAATCCATTAAAGGTCAATATCGCGGTTTGATATTAACGGATGAAAATTTTTATGGGCATAGCAAAAAATCCAATGAGCGTGTCCGAGACCTTTTTAAGGGAATGGTTGAAAGAGGCATTTATCAAAACTGGTTCGGTTTTACCTCCCTCAACATTTATAAAGACGACGAAACCCTTGAATACATGAAGAAGAGCGGGTGTGTCGGCGTATTAATAGGGATCGAATCCATCAATGAAGAAGCCCTGAAAACGATGAATAAAAATGTAAACCTGCGCATCTCGATTGAAAATTATTTTGAGGCCATTGCAAATATCCGTAAACACGGTCTTGCTGTTTGGGGAACGATGGTATTTGGAAACGATGCCGATACCCCTGAAACCTTTAAACAGGTTGCAGATTTCGTCCTTGATTCCCATGTTGATATCATGACCTGCGGTATTCTGTGCCCGTTCATCAATACGCCGCTGTATCACAGATTGAACGGCGATGGGAGACTTTTCAGGACAAACTTCCCTGAAGATTGGAAGTATTACACGTCTCATCACCTAACCTATGTCCTTAAAAACATGTCTCTCCAGGAACTTATTGATGGCTTTCAATATTTATACGACAAAATTTATTCTACAGAAGTATTACGGCAAAGATTCCAGAATGCAAAAGAAGTACATAAAGATAACATGAATGCCGCCATGTTCGCATTCAGGGTAAATCTGGACTGGCAGAGTGTCTATCAACACTTGATTCAAAATTTAAAAGAACTGCAGGCATCAGGGTTTTACGATGAGGCATTGAAACGATGTAATGCATTGAAAAAGCAGGGGAAAAAGGTGGAATTGACACCGATCGAGGTCTTGCCCTAAAGTTCCTACCCTCATAAATTTTAATAATCTAGTATTTTGCACCTGTTTAAATAAAAAGTATTCTGATTGATAAATAGTTGTATATTTCAAGATGAGGAAGAAATATGTCTGATAATTCAAAAGGAAACACTTCGCTTTTGTGCTTTCGAATTATGGGTACATGTATTGTATTATTGATTGTCTCTATCATTCTAGCCAATATAGTAGGCGATCCTTTTAAAGGGATTGCTGTTATACTTAGTATCGGCAGTGGTGGTTCTTTAGTTGCTGGAATAATCGCAACTATTTGGGGTGACTGATGCAATTGGCTGACTTAATCTTCTTATATGCTTCAGTAAATAATAGTTGAGTTGGTTGGTTATTATAGGTTAACTTATTCGCATTGAAAGGTGAATAGTTGACCTCTCTTGTTTTAATGCTCAGGAATTTCAAAGTTGCAATAGTAGCGCGAACTTTAGTTCGCATAGGGATGTAAGCGAACTGAAGTTCGCGCTACATTGAAAAAGCTGCTGAAGGTCTGATTTAAAAATGGAAACTATGTCAAAGGTCGTCATTACAGGATTGGGATTGGTCACACCCGTTGGGGTTGGCGTCAAGCAGAGTTGGGAATCATTCATCCGGGGCAGGAACGGAGCGAATGAGATGAAGTCATTCGATACCTCCAAATATAAGGTGCATCGTTCCTGTGAGGTAAAAGATTTTCACTTAGACGTTGAGATGGAAAACCAGATCAAGGAAAACAACATCCATAAATATGTTTACTATGCAGCCAGAGAGGCATTACAGGAAAGCGGTTTATTTAATGATAAAACATTTGACAGAGAACGGTTCGGTATTGCCATTGGTACATTAGCAGCAGAATTAACGCCCTTTGAAAGACTTCTGAGGTTAGACACTTCAAAAAAAGATAACGGGTTCGACAAGATTGTTGCAGCCGTCTATCCCCCCAATTCGATCACAAACATCCTTGCCCAATATTTTGATTTTGAAGGACCAACTATGATTTCGCTAAACGCCTGTTCATCAGGGAATCACGCCATTGCCTGGGCATATGAACTTCTTATGGAAAATAAGGTTGACGTGGTAATGGTTGGAGGGGGTGACATGATCCCTCAGACGGAATTTACCCACTTTCACAACCTCAAAGCCTTAGCGCCTGAACGTTGCCAGCCCTTCGATAAAAATCGTCAGGGTCTCATGATTGGCGAAGGAGCAGGGATATTAATCATGGAGCGCTACGAATTTGCCAAAAAACGTGGCGCAACGATTATCGCCGAAATGGCGGGTTACGGGCTGAGCTGTGATGGGTTTCATATGACGGCGCCACACCCCGAGGGCGATGGCGCTGTAAAATGCATGAGCGATGCGCTAAAAATGGCAAACCTTTCTCAAACAGAAATTGGTTATATTAATGCACATGGTACCGGAACACCCCACAACGACAAAACAGAAACAATTGCCATAAAACG
>JANLHY010000745.1 GCA_024653795.1 Candidatus Brocadiaceae bacterium
GGCATGATATAAATAAATTAATTTTTGACAGGACTAACAGGATAATCAGGATGAAATAAGGTAGCTTTTATCTTGTTAATCCTGTATATCCTGTCTAAGATGGCTGAACTATTACGAATGAGGGATAATTATGAAACAGAAATTCGAAACAAGGGCAATTCATGCAGGATGTGAGCCTGATTCCGGGACGGGCGCTATCATGACGCCCATTTTTCAAACAAGCACGTATGTCCAGGAATCCCCGGGCAAACATAAAGGATATGACTACTCGCGAACTCACAATCCAACGAGAACAGCCCTGGAAAAAAATATTGCCTCTCTCGAAGAAGGAAATTACGGACTCGCTTTTTCATCCGGGCTTTCCGCTATTTTGGCAGTAACCCAACTACTTAATGCGGGTGATCATGTTATCTGCTGTGACGACGTCTATGGCGGAACGTTTCGATTGTTTGATAAGGTATTAAAACGGTATGCGCTTGAATCTGATTTTATAGATTTAACTAACCCTCAAGCTCTGGAAAGGTATATAAAGGGCAACACAAAGCTCGTGTGGCTGGAAAGCCCTTCAAATCCGCTTCTAAAACTTATAGATATTGAAGCAATCGCCCGTATTGCAAAAAAGAAAAACATATTGGTTGCAGTTGATAATACCTTTGCCACCCCCTTCTTTCAGAGGCCTCTAAAACTTGAAGCCGATATAGTCATGCACAGCACTACCAAGTACCTCAATGGCCACAGCGACGTTATTGGTGGCGCCCTTGTGATGAATGATAAGGAATTATACGACAAACTCCAGTTTCTTCAAAATGCAGTAGGTGCGGTACCAGGACCTTTCGACTGCTTCCTGGTTCTTCGGGGGATTAAAACCCTTGCCATTAGAATGGAAAGGCACGAACAAAATGCGATACAGATCGCACAGTTCCTGGAAAATCATCCAAAAGTCAGACGTGTTATTTATCCAGGACTCAAATCACATCCGCAACATGAACTCGCAAGAAAACAAATGTCCGGATTTGGTGGGATAATAACCTTTTTCATAAAGGGAGGACTAGAGGCGGCGCGGAGATTTCTTGAAAGAGTAAAGGTATTCTCCCTGGCAGAAAGTCTTGGCGGCGTGGAGTCGCTCATAGAACATCCAGCAATAATGACCCATGCATCTCTACCAAAAGAAGTCAGGGATAAAATAGGTATATCAGATGAGCTAATCAGAGTCTCCGTCGGGATTGAAAATGTTGATGATTTAATAAACGACATTGAAAATGCTTTAGCGTAAGATTCAATAAATCAGTGGTAAGTTTAGATAATACCTAACTCGATAGTATAGGAATTTTCATTTTATTTATGCCTGCCTGTGCGTCCCCGCACGCAGACAGGCGGGTTA
>JANLHY010000747.1 GCA_024653795.1 Candidatus Brocadiaceae bacterium
CTGAAACACAAATCCCAGCTTTTTATTGCGAATATCGGCTAATTCATTTTTTGATAACCGGGAGACGTCTACACCTTCCAGATAATATTTTCCTTTTGACGGTCTATCGAGACATCCAAGTATATTCATTAAAGTGGACTTGCCTGAACCGGAGGCCCCCATGACAGCTACAAACTCTCCTTTTTTTATGGTCATGGAAATCCCATTTAAGGCCGTAACCTGGACATCTCCCATCTGGTATATTTTGTAAACCGTTTCCAGCGACACTATGTTTTGCATAATTGTAATAGTTCAGCTACCTTAGACAGGATGAACAGGATGAACAGGATTAAAAATAAGTTAAAAAGCAATCCTGTTTTATCCTGTATATCCTGTCTGAAATTAATTTAATACCTGGCTCTGCCCCACGGGACTTTTTGTGGCGTCTTTGCAGCTGATGTAGGAACGGTTTCTCCAATCACGGCCTCCTGTCCTTCTTTTGCATCGCCCTCTAAAATTTCAGTAAAATTATCATCGCCTGTTCCCAGCTTTACAGCTACCTGCTTCGGTTGTCCACGATCTAAAATCCAGATATGCGAACTGCTTTTTTTGGCAAATTTCCTCTCGGCAATGGCTTTTTTGTCTGCTTCGCTTTGTAACATTTCTGAAGGGGTATAACGGAGCGCGGAATTTGGAATTCTCAAAGCGTGTTCGACCCTGGCTGCCAAAATGGAAGTGTTTGCCGTCATACCTGGCTTGAGTTTAAGAGACGTGTTATCGACGTTAATTATCGTATTATATGTCACAACATTTTGAAATATGATTGGAGACATGCGGATTTCGACAACTTTACCATCAAAAACATCATCGGGAAAGGCGTCTACGGTAAATTTTGCGTCCTGTCCTACCTTAACCATACCGATGTCGGCTTCATCTACATTGGTATTGACCTGCATATGAACCAGGTCCTCGGCAATATGAAACAGGGTGGGGGTTTGAAAGCTGGACACTACGGTTTGACCCACATCAACGTCTCTGGAAATTACAATACCGTCTAATGGAGATACAATTACCGTATACTTTAAGTCTGTTTTTGCAATTTCCAGGGACGCTTTGGCTTGCAAAATCTGGGATTCTGCTAATTTTTCATCGGCTAAACCGGCTTCGAATGTTGTTCGTACTGCATCAAGGTCATTAATGGAGATTACTTTTTTAGCAAATAATTTCTTTGACCGAAGATAATTTTTCCTGTTATTTTTAGAATTTACCTTTGCCTTCTCAAAAGAGGCTACGGCAATGGCAAGGGCGGCTTCTGCCTTTTTTACCTGGTGTTCGAAAGGGACGGGGTCGATTTGGGCCACGACTTGACCTACCTTGACCGTAGAGTTGAAATCAACATACAATTTGGAGATAAGACCTGTAACCTGGCTCCCGATTAATACGGTTCTTACAGGGTTTATGGTGCCAGTTGCAGTGACGTATTTACTGATGTCGCCTTTATCAATTTTTGCTGTTTTATATTGAATAGCGCTTTTGCTGCCAAGAGAATAAAATGATGCTACTATAATGGCGATAAGACACGGAATCCCAATAATGAAGTATTTTTTCATAATTTAAATAGAATAATAAAATTTGCTACCGATGGCAATTATAATTTTAAGTATGCCTTTGTGTGAATCGCCTTGACGATATTGGATTTAATTGTACACTCTTGAATTTTAGTAAAACTTAAATATTATAAAAATCTATTGACATATCCAATTTCCACGTTTATATTGAACGCCAAATATTGTAGATATTGACTTTCCTGTTCTATAGATATATTTATTCCGTGCCACGTATGAAAATATATAATTCATTGATTACACAAACATACGCATTTTTGTTGGTCATTCTTTCTCCCCTTTTTATTAATGCCCTTTCAGCAACAGAGCCAGCCGAACAGCCTATACGTAAGGCCGCTATTTTTGTAGAGAATCGTGCAGGAAAAGCATTTGACGGCAAAGTACCTGTGCTGGAAGATTTCATTACCAGCCGTATAACAGAGCAGGGATTCAGTGTGCTTAGCCGGGAGGTGCTGATCAATGCTTTTAAGGATTATTCCACTGTAGGATCGATGGTTTCTGGTGCGAACGTACCAGAGTCAAAGTTAGAGCAACAGCTGAGTGACGATGTCTATGCATTGAAGATGATGCAAGCAATTGGCGAAATGTTCTTTGGCTCTTTTAAAGGTATTTCCACAGAAGAGCCAAAAGTCTCAGCTCCGGAAGCGCCTCCTGTTAATTTAGACCAGCAATTAAGCAGAAATAGTTCTGCCCTGCGGTTGGCGCAAATGATGGGAGCGGATTATATTATTGCTGCTTCCATAACTTCTTTTGGTATGGAGAAAAAGGCCTTTGAAGGTTATGGTGTGAAGACAATCAATATCATTCATAATCTGCGCATAAGTTACAAGATTCTTGAAGCTGTACAAGGCGGATCTTTAGTCGCAGATACCGTCAAAGTCAGCAAAACTACTCGTTTTACGGAAGGCAGCCATACTGAAGATACTGACATGATTAATGAATTGCTGGATGAGGCTTCCGTCAAGGTTGCAGAAAGTTTAAGTAAAAAACGGATTATTCCTCCGCCCCCAAAACCCGACCTTGTCGAAATCACCGTTGCATGTGGCATGCAGGATTTGGCACAACTCCCTGTAAGCATTCCGGACGTACGATTGACAAAAGACAATACGGTAGTAATAGGTGAAAACAAATTAGAAGTGCAGTTGCTGGATGTTACTGTGGAACTTAATGGAACGGTTATAGGCTCCGCTCCAGGTACATTCAGAACACCGCCAGGACTCAGTAAAATCCGTCTCTCACGTGAAGGTTTCAGGGATTGGGAAAGAACAATTAACGTCATGGCAGGTCAGAAACTGAAAGTTGCTTTGCAGATGAGCGACGCTGGTTATGAGCGGTGGAAGGATAATACTGCATTTCTCCAAAAATTAAAAAATGGTGAAAAACTTACAGACGCGGCAGTAAAGGCAATCGAAGGGGCAGCCCAGATGTTGCGGCAAAGCGGATTCAAAATAGATGCGAAGGCAGATGTGAAAGGTGAGATAAAGTCAATTTTCAGATTATTTTATTAACAATCAGTTTGGATTACATATGAAAATTATAACAACAATCAAAATATTTTTTATTTTGTGCACATTAACATATCTAAATCAAACAATTGCCTTGGCGCAAAAGGAAACATTAGGTGTCTCAGCTATCAAACCTACGCCTGCGGTTGTGCAAAGTGTTGAACGAACAGGTAAGAGGGTCATGATGGACCGTGTAATACAATCGTTGGACGGGCAATTGATAGACCGTCTTAACAGTACAAGGAAATTTGAAGTAGTTGCACGAAGCGATTTACGCGATGTACTAAAAGAGCAAGAATATGCTGCTTCCGGTAATGTAGAAACTCATGATAAATCATCTGCACAACAATTCAAAATATCGGGTGTAAAACACCTTCTTGTTACGACTGTTGATGATTTTCAGGACTACAATGAAGTAGCCACATTCCAGGGCACTGGCAGGAGCGCAACGAAGCGAGTTATCAGACTTTCCTGTGTAGGTAAGATATATGATTCAACCACGGGTAAGTTGTTAGAATCTGCAAATTTTCAGATCAGCAATAAGGATTTTACAGAGAATCGAACGTATTCAATGCGAGATAGCGAACTAAGCGATGAACTGCTGGTAGCAATTGCACGTGAAATGGCAAGCAAGATTGCAAATCGTGTAACCGACGTTATTTTCCCCCCAAAGGGAGCTTGTCAAGTTTTTAGTTGAAATTTTTTCAGTGGCGTCCATTTTTTCTCCTAAGCAGCGACCTCTGCTGTTTCATTAGCTTGTTCGCTCTCAA
>JANLHY010000757.1 GCA_024653795.1 Candidatus Brocadiaceae bacterium
TATGGCTGTGATATTGTGACACTCTCAGAGGAAACGGAGAGAAACGGGGAATACAAATATCAGCCTGTAGCCACTACGCCAGTGTTTTACTCTACACAAAGCGTGTTCGGCTAAACATTCATCGTAATTTTGGACAAACGCTCTCAACAAAGTCTCTGTGGTGAACAGAACTGATAACGTCAAGGAAGAAAACGGTTACGAGAAAACCGAAAAAGGGACAAGCATCTTTCATCGCTCCTTGAAAAAATTGAAGCGGATTTCTCCCTTTGAAAGATTCGCCCCCTATTTCCCTCCATTATGCAATTTTAATTTTCAGCCGTTTTCCCAGCGCTGTAGCAACACGCTCTAGGGTTGATAATTTAATATCTTCTGCGTGGTTTTCGATTCTTGAAATTGCAGTTTTCTTGGTCTTCAGACGATGTGCAAGTTCTTCTTGGGATAATCCTGCCGCTTCACGCGCATGGCGAAGCATTATTCCAATTTTAAGCTGTTCATATCCTTCTTCAAATCCTTCAGCAAATTTTCTATCTCTTTTTTTCCTTTCAATAATATATTTTCTTAGATCGCTCATGTTTTTGTCCTTCTTTTTAAAAAATCCCTTCTGTAAGATTCTGCCTTTTCTATTTCATATTTAGGTGTTTTTTGACTCTTTTTAAGAAATCCGTGTGTTAGCACAACAATTGAGTTATCAGCGAAGAAACATAATATGCGATAAGCATTCGAACCAAATTTAATTCTACACTCCCATATTTCTTCGGTACCTGTAAGTTTTTTGAAGTATGTAGATGGAATGACATCCAAATCCTCTATTAAACGAAGTACCCATGCAATTTTCTGCGCAACCTTCCCCGTCAAGGAATCAAGAAAATCTCGCACTGGACATTTACCATCAGCAGTATTATAAAAGACCACGGTTCTTTTCACATTGAAATGTTAACTTGCCAGTTAACTATTGTCAAGCTTTTGTTGGCATTAAACGCCACTTTAATTTTAAACGAATTGGACTGATAAAAAATAAGGCGATCCCTGGAGAGTTAAGGATCGCCTTTATTTTGTTTTCCATTTCTACTTGCTATAAACAGACATTGCCCTTTTCTTTCCAGCAAACGCACGGAAATCAGTTTTTGTGACTTTTAACAGCGTTGCTGTTGCTTCATTCCTGCCGAATATCAGATGCTTTCAAATACCATTGAATTTTCTATCTTTTTCTGATAATATTTTTCTAACTTTATCCGAAACAAATGAAAGATGTTGAAAACGAGGTTTGGAACTTTTGAATTTGTAATTTTGAAAAAAATAATTAAATGTCACTAGAAGAATTCAATTCGTCAAACTTTTTTAGTAAGTCACGCACCCACGTCTTGCTATTCATCGCAACCTTTTTAACAACCTATTATGTCAATGGGTTGTGGTACTCGATCACCATTATGACGATACTGCTCTCCCATGAGTTGGGGCACTTTTTCATGTGCCGTAAATACCACGTCGCTGCCACTATGCCGTATTTTCTGCCGCTCCCGCTTCCACCTTTTGGCACCTTTGGCGCTGTGATCAAGATGAAGGGGATTATACCCGACAAAAAGGCGTTATTTGACATTGGCGCTGCCGGCCCGCTGATGGGACTTTTCTTTGCCATCCCTGCCATTGTTATTGGCTTATATCTTTCGGACGTGCGTCCTGTACCCGCAGATGCCTCACAATACTTAGGGCTTGGAGAACCGATTCTGTTCTCGTTTATTTCCAAACTTGTATTTGGCCATCTCCCGGAAGGGATGGATATCTACCTCCACCCCATTGCCTTTGCAGGCTGGGCAGGATTATTTGTTACTGCGCTTAATCTATTACCTATTGGACAACTGGACGGCGGTCACATCATGTATGCCTTGCTGGGCAGGAAAAGCAGTATTGTTTATCGCATAGGTATCTTCCTTTTCTGTGTAATCGCTATATTCATGTATCCGGGCTGGATGGTCTTTGCCATACTGCTCCTGCTCTTTGGATTTCGACATCCCTCCCCGACAGATGAGTTTACTACACTCGACCGCAAGCGCAAGGTACTCGGCGTTATCCTGTTTATCATATTTCTCATCTCCTTTACCCCGGTACCACTGAGATTTTAATTTGTATCATTAGGCGCTTATCAAAAATATTTTGACATTTTTAGCAAAAAACGTAGCGCCGATCCCTTGTGGTCGGCATTTGGCGGGGGATAAACCACCCGCGCTACG
>JANLHY010000762.1 GCA_024653795.1 Candidatus Brocadiaceae bacterium
CCCCTAACCCCTCCCACCAGGGGCGGGGGAAAAACGTTTCCTCCCCCTCGATGGGGGAGGTCAGGTGGGGGTGCTGAACTGTTACCATTTTATAAAAAAATTCACCCACAATGTCAGAAGAATCTAAAAATCACGAACAAAAAAATAAAAATGGTTTTAATTCATACGAAGAGGCGTTGACCTTTCTTTACAAAGCCATTGATTATGAGAAGCTGATTAGTTACCAGTACAACTCATCAACTTTCAGCCTGGACAGGATGGTAAAGATGCTTGAATACGCGGGGAATCCGCACAAATCTTTTCCCAGTATTCATATAACGGGCACAAAGGGAAAGGGTTCTACTGCCATTATGATGTCAACCATTCTGGAACACGCGGGTCTTAAGACGGGGCTTTTTACCTCTCCTCATCTGATTGACCTTAAAGAGCGCATCCAGATAAATCGCCAGAATATTTCCGAACATGAGTTTACCAGTAATTTAAATGAATTCCGGCCATACATTCAGCATTTGCGCGAAACAGAGCCGTCCGCATCTCCGACATTTTTTGAGATATTAACCGCTATCGCCATGCTCTATTTTAAAAAAAAGCTCGTTGAGATGGCTGTCCTGGAGGTGGGATTGGGCGGACGTCTTGACTCCACGAATGTGGTGATACCGCACGTATCGATTATTACCAACGTAGGGTTTGACCACACGGCAATTCTTGGTAATACCCTTTCCAGCATTGCTTATGAAAAGGCCGGGATTATTAAGCAGGGTGTGCCTGTTGTGTCTACCGTAGAAGATTCTGAGGCCCTTTCCGTAATAGAGAAAACATGTAAGGAAAAAGATGCCAGGCTGTATTTGCTTGGAAGGGATATTTGGGTTGAGGAGGTGCAAAGTATTCATGAAAATAAGTCAGCGTTGCATAGACACGATCATCGCACGATTTTAGACTTCGTCGTGAGTGCTCAGTCGAACGATTTTGGATTGCGGAATGCAGAATTATCACTCAATCCCAAAGTCCAAAATCCGAAATCCGAAATCCGAAGTCCAAAATCTGAAAGGGGTTTGATGTGTACGATAAAAACCTGGCGGCATACTTACCCAGATATCTTTCTGCCGCTTATTGGCGCTCACCAGGCGAAAAACTGCGCTCTGGTTTTGGGCGCATTAGAAATTATGCGGGAGCAAGGCACTATTTCGATTGATGATGAAACCATACGGAATGCCCTTGTCCAGGTGCATTGTCCTGCGCGTGTCGAGGTTATTGGGAAGAATCCATTGATTATCCTGGATTATGCCCATACGGTAGATTCAATGAAATTCCTTAGGGAGAGCCTATTGGAGAATTTTACATTTAATAAGTTAATCCTGGTTCTGGGGTTCTCACAGGATAAGGATTTGGACAATATTTTAAAAGAGATTATTACGGTAGGTAATTCGATTATTGTAACCAAAAGCAGGAACCCCCGCGCCGCCCCACCTGAAGATTTATACCAGAGGATAGAAAACCTCTGTGGTAAACAAGCGGAGATAACGGATAATACTCAGGATGCCGTGACTGCCGCAAAACGGATGGCCTCTAAGGAGGATTTGATTTGCATCACCGGCTCAGCCTATGTGGCAGGCGAAGCCATGCAGGCATTGAATTCTTAGATTTACGATTGCGGATTTACGATTTTTCAATCTGAAATCGTACTTTGTAAATCGTAATTAAGCCCTACCTTTGCATTTGTGGTCTTTTATTCACTATTTCCTGTTGACTAAACTAGTCAGGAATGTAATATAAAGCAAATTAGAGGAAGAAGTAACGTATGTTAGTTGATAAAATTAAAAAGGCAGTAAAGGTTTGGTCTTCTATTTCAGAAATACTCTATGTTCCACATACAGAAGAAGAATATCTGGAGTTGGTTAAGTTACTTGATAGTTTGATTGATGAAGTTGGTGAGGATGAAACACATCCTTTGGCTTCACTTATGGAAATCATAGGGGTTCTGATTGAGAAATATGAAAATGAGCATATTCCAGAAATTACGAAAGAGTAGCCTGTAAGAAAAGAAAGTCAAAAAAGGAACAATCTCTTTGCTGGAGTCATAGGAAAACAGAGGAAGAGGCGTTAAAAAATATTCAGAAGGCGATAGAGTTATATTTGGAGGCAGATGAAAATTCAAAGAATTGAAGAGAAGCAAGAGAAGAATCAAAGGATGAATCAGGAGTTCCGATGGATAAGGTAATTAAAGTTTTGAAATTAAAATGAATGCCTATCACTAAACGTCTAACAACTAAGCTTCCCGGCGGCAATGTACCGCAACGGAAAGCCGTCACGGTAGCGCATGTTAGGCGTTCTTAAATGCTCTATTGCGATAATTGGCTAAATCCTCGTCTGTCATTTGTTCTGGCGGTACAAGCTGATAATGTTTCTCGTCGCTAATAACCACTCCATTTTCTCCCAATTCAAATGAGAAAAGCGCAATCAAGTTATCCTCAACGAACTGAGCTGCAATTGACCGACATATCAAGTTGGGGAATTTTGAGGAACACAAAGCGAAATCTTGTTCTATTTGAACAATGCCAAGTTGATCTGTGCCACCTTTTGCCTGCACTGGAAAGACATATTGTGCGCCACGTTGATCTATCCCAACGTATATTTCATCTGTTTCAACCTGTCCCATTTCTGGCACGGTTGTTCTTAAATGATTTTGCAATGAGTAACAAGTAACGCCAGTAAATATGTCTATAAGCCTATTGTAACGAAGTTTTGCAAGTAAGCCTTGTTCATCATTTAAAGCATATTTTGTAATAATGCCAGGTGTAGCGTCTGGAATTTTAGTTTCCGCTAAAAGGTTATTGGGGATTATCCGGGGCATAGAGGCAAGAGAAAATTTATATTTTGCCTGCCCAGTTGGTCGGATAACCCATTCAAATCCTTCTGGTGCTCGCTTGCAGATTGACTCTGGAAGATTGACACGATAGCGAAAACTATAAACTACATCCCCAAGGTTCTTTGGCAGTTTAATCCGAAGTTTTTTGGCGGTGCGAACGAGATACTCTCGTTCAAAAGCCACTTCCTGATCACCTTCTCGATAATATTTATTGAAAATATTCTCTATCAGTTTTGCATATCTATTGCTGCCGTCAGCCATAATAATCCTGCTTTTATGTGAATTGTTATTGACCCCAACGGAGAACTAAAACCTCTTCGCGCATCTGTTTTTTGGTTGCTGTAGCAAGTCTTGTGCGAAAAAGATCAATGCCCACAACTTCATACCCTAATGATTTGGCAATATCTGCAAGTATATTTCCGGTTTTAATCAGGACTTGGAAATAGGAAGCCTGATCACCAACAACATAGCCTAGATGTGCGCCGGGCTTTAAAAACGGTCTTAACGTAGCAAGATGACGTGCCATTCCGCCAAAATATAGTTTTGTTACTCTGCTATATAGTTTCTCAAACCCTGATGTTTTATTTAATTCGATACGACGTTTTTCAATGGTGTCAGCAATGGCTTGGATTTCCTTATGATGAGATACCAACTCATCATCGGCATCCCCTTTATAAACGGTTCGTGTATTTGATCTAAGCAAGCCCTTTTTTAATGCACGAAGTTCATCCTTATTATTGATTAAACCAAGTATTACGGATTCTAAGCGAGTAGTTCGAGTGTAATCCTTCTCGTTAGGGTATGGTGGAGACGTAAAGACGGCATCGATACTTTGTGGCTGAAGTAACTGGACTAAATTTCTTGAATCGGCATAGTAGATCACTGCTGGGGTGGCTTGATTTCTTGTCGTCTGAAGATCGGCACACATCGATTTAATCGCTGACAACCAGATTTCAACTACCGGAGCATCAGTTTTTTTTGTTCTTAAAACACCCACTTCGGGGCCGAAATGCAGGTTGCTAATTGAGAACACTAAGGCTTTCGCCAATGCAAGTAATTCGTGATTAAGCAACTGTTGTTCCGAGTTGTTTTTGATCTGTTCCAGAAGCACTAACGACTTATGAAGTGGTAAGGGGCTGATGGAATCCCTCAGTAACAGAGAAAAAGCCTCTTCCGGCAATTTTCTAAGTGGTGATGTCTCTGTAGCAATTATCTTATGTGCGCGGCTTGCAACTGAAATTGCATGATTAAGAAGCCTATCAGGATCGACTGACCAATCCACCTTGACTGAACTGGCGAAATGGGCCATTGTATTTGCTTCAATACCAATGCTTGACACGCCATTTAACTTGGCTTCTACAACTGTTGTTCCTGTTCCGCAAAATGGGTCAAGAACTGTATCTCCATGTTTCAACCCAAAGCGAATGAGATAGTCACGAACCAGATGTGGAGGAAAAGATAAAACAAACCTATACCAATTATGAAACTGTTTGTCGTTGATATCTAACTTGTTGGCGTTTCCATTTTTTCTGGGCGCCACAATTCTTTCAGCAGTTGTAAAAAGCGATAGTTGCATAGAATTCTCCACTACCTATAGACAGGTTATTTTTTTGTTGGCTGAGGCTTTTCATGTCTTTCATTTAAGGAGGTTATTATTATGAGTTGTAATTTTCGGTCTGTCAGCAGGCAACCTTTTAAGCTGCGCTATTTCATTTACAATTTCTTCTTTCGTCTTTTTGGATTGGTTAGAGAAACCGCAAATACACTTAAAGAAGATTTTCGCGCGGCCAGGAAATTTAAAGACTACCGATTCCAGGACATCTGCCTTGCATCGGGGACAAAATGGGCCACTAATGGTGATGGGACCTGGCACATCTTCAAAGCCAATGAGACGGAAACTCAGATTGTTGTAAGTGAATTCCTCAATCATTTCGGGATAAAAAATCTTCTTTTTGCTCGATATAAAAGAGTCGAAGAGACTGAAAAGGTCATAAAGAACTTGTCTTCTCTTGTTGATCTCGGTTTTCCTCTGCATGTGGAAAAGCTCAAGAAAGCCTGCCAGCGAAAGAGCGACGATGAATAAAGAAATTGAAAATCCCAAATTAAAGAATATCGATGAGATGCCGAAAACGAAAATGGTACTAAGAATAGAAAAGATGCCGATATTATCGATTATTTTGTTTAATGCTTTTTTTATGGTATCTAAAAATTCGGTCATCGTGAATTGCCTATTGTTATTTACAGCCAACAATTATCTTTATTCTATAATTGCCAGCATATTATTGCATAGCACGGCGGATGTCAAACAAAAATAGGCAGCATTACATTGGGAATGCAATTATTAGCTAAAGACGAGATTCTTCGCTTCGCTCGGAATGACAAAAGGCGAAGGGATCAGCATGACAATTTGTCACTCTCAGCGAAGAATATAATGTGTCTTTTCTCCGTACTCTCTGTGGTTATACAGTCGGTCTGGGATATAAGTGGGCTTGCTGGACAATTTCAGGAACGGCCTCTTCCCATTCAACTGCCATGATATGTACGCCAGAAATACCTTTGATTTCTCTGACCTGCTCAATGACTTCAAGGCATATCTTAATGCCTTCTTCTTTTCCTTTTTTGGCTGCTGATGCGGCTGCCATGCGGTTCATAACCTCATCGGGTACGTCCATGCCGGGTACGTTGTGTTTCATATGTTTTGCCATACCAACTGACTTTAGCGGAGCAACACCTGCCAGGATGAACGCCTTTTCATGAAGTCCCATGTCGGCAACCATCTTCATCCATTCTTTAAACTTTTTGACGTTGTAGATAATCTGTGTTTGTATGAAATCGGCGCCGGCGGTAATTTTCTTTGCAAGCCGTATCGCGCGGAATTTAAAGGGGTCGGCAAAGGGATTTTCGGCTGCGCCAATAAAGAATTTTGGCTCAGATGTCTTCAATTCCTGACCGGATTGAAATTTCTTTTCATCCCTAAGAACCTTTACCATCTGGATAAGTTGGACGGAATCTATGTCAAAGACGCCTTTTGCCATCGGATGGTCGCCAAATTTCTGGTGGTCTCCTGTAAGACAGAGCAGGTTTTTTGCGCCCAGCGCTGCGGCGCCCAGGAGGTCGCTCTGTATGGCAATTCGGTTCCTGTCGCGGCAGGTCATCTGGATAATTGGTTCTAATCCCACATCAAGAACGATACGACCTGCAGCAATACTGGACATGCGTACAACGGCAGTTTGGCAATCGGTAATATTAAAAGCGTCTCCGTAACCTTTTAATATTGTGGCCTTTTTCTCAATCACTGAACGGTCAGCTCCCCGCGGAGGGCCAAGTTCCGCCGTAACGGCAAATTTCCCACTGCGAAGAAGTATTTCAAGGTTGCTACCAGATTTATTGTCAGTCATAGTTTTGGTTATATTAAAAGCTCCTCACAACAGATGCTTTTTTACCCGTTATTTGTGAATACTCTTTTGCAACTTCTATCATATTATCAAAGTATAATGGGTTATAAACGCAGATGGTAATATGATTCCATTCTGAACTGAATAAGCGATCATATTTAGATGCAGATGTAATTTCAGTAATTATCTTGCCTATGAAAAATCCTTTTTCTTTGATAATTAGTCTACATCTTCCATATACTCCTCCATGCATATAAAATTCATATTTGCATTTAACTAAATTTTTACAATGCTTAGCTAGTATTTCCTGAAATATTCTTTTACGAGAGGTTTCGCTTTCTTCGATTATATTTTCATTTTCCATAAAGCCACCTAAATTTGCATCTATTTATTCAGCCACTCTACTTTAGTTATTCCTGCTTGTCTTAAGAGTCTTGTTAAAAAACCTATCCCAATCTCTGACTCATGCTTGTTGGGAATTATAATTGTTTGATTTCCTCTTTTCATTTTTGGATGTTTTCCACCGTAGAAAGGCCCTTCAAATCCGAGTTCTTTCATTCGAGAAACAAACTCCAACCATGTTACTGGTTTTAATTTTTCCATTATGGAACATGCTCTACAATATTAAGGTTTATACCTTCAACTACTGGTAACTCAAGATTATTCTTTAATCTAAAAACAATCCATTCTTCCAACGCTTCTCTTAATTCTTCCCTACATTTTTCAAGATTTTTTGCTCGACCCCAAACACCCTGAAAGTTTGGAATTTCGCCCCAGTATGTCCCTTCATCTTCAATTATTTCATAGTGAGCAAGTTCCATTGCCTTCTGGATATATTCTGTTAACATAAATTTTCCCTCTATAACAAATAGGATGGTTTTTATTGTTTTTTCATGACCAGGTGTTCAAGAATCATCTTTCGTGGATGGTTTTCCATTCCTGTAGACCAATCCTTGGGTGGGACAATGGGTTCCATTGTGGCTAAAAGCTGCTGGGTATCTAACTGGTCATATATTTGATGCCACACACAGGGAGTTTCTTGTGAGACTTCACACTTCCCATTCTGAGAACCTCCACATGGACCGTTCAGGAGACTTTTTGCACATCTGCTTACAGGACACAATCCACCTGTTGTCGCTAAAATACAATTGCCGCAACCAGCGCACCTCTCCCAGAAAATTCCCTGTTCGGTAGGCCCGCCCATAAAGGTGGTATTCACACCGGGAAAAATCCTTATCTTCGGGAATCTTTCAGCCATGTACTGCACGCCTACACCACAGGCGATGGAAAGGACGGCGTCACAGTCTTTAATGATTTCTTTAATATCATCAATAAATTCCCATTCACACTGCCGAAGCGTTGAATCTTCTATGACTTCAATCTGCCTGCCTTCTAATTTGGCGGAAAGCCGGATTTGTGCGGCAAGTTCTGCGACCTGTTTTTCACCACCCGTATGGCATATCGTTACGCACGAACCACATCCCAGCACGCAGACCTTCTTGAATCCGGAAAGCATCTGTTTGATTTCTTGAAATGGTTTTGATGATGCAACAATCATTTTACCTTTTTCTTCATTTAACCTTCACAGTAATTTTCTTTACCAAACCATCAGCGGTAAAGGATACCTTCGCGTTGCCCCCCCCCCGCGGGTTCAGGTTGCAAACCTGAACCCGCAGGAGCGCCAGCATATTTCAGGTCGCTCCTACGGAGTTTTCTTTATATTTTTGCATTTATTTCTACAAACAGATCGCCCCTACTGGGGCTACAGTAACTGAATTATCATAAGCGCCACGAAGGCGCCAAGACACAAAGTTACTTCTTTAGTGATTGAATTGTATAGTTTATTAACAAAAATATTTTGACATTTCCCCGTTTTCACGAGGACAAGGTTAGTAAAATAATGTAGCACCGATCCCTTGTGGTCGGCCAGTGGCGGGGGATAAACCACCCACGCTACTCTTCCGACTCATTCGGGTTGGGAATTTTCATTTTATTTATGCCTGCCTGTGCGTCCCCGCACGCAGACAGGCGGTTTTCGTGTCCATAACTACTATGGTAAATAGTCTATGGAAGACCTCCCCTTCATCCCCTCCTTGCGAAGGTGGGGAAAGAGGGGTGGTTATAAGTTCATGTACAGGAATTTCAATCTTTTGTGATTCCCCTCTAAAAAGAGGGGATAAAGGGGTGTGTAAGTTTGCCGCAACCCCCCCCAGCCCCTCTTTCTAGAGGGGAGTTTAGAAAGTCGCTGCCAAAGGCAGCCTAGTTTAATGACTATTATTCGATTACATATCTCTTAGATCTTCTACCATTTTAAAGGTCAGATCGATAATTTCTTTTCCGCTTTGTGAGGAGACAAAATGTGTCTGAAATAGTTTTGTGTCCATTCCCAACCCACTGAGCAGTTGAGCAGTATAATTCGTCCTTCTTTCAACCCATTCATGCTCTTTGCAAAAGTGGCACGTATCATCTTTGCACGCCGTTACCAATACCCCACGAGCGCCTAACTCAAAGGCTTTCAGGTATAATGAGGGATCAACTTTACCCAACCCCAACACTCCTATCCGCCTGACGTGGGGGAAAAGTAAGCCGTCTACGGTATCGGCTTTGTCCTCATTATATGCGCTATATTGGCAATAAAAATTGATAATAAGCGGTTTTACACCCTGGACAAATTTTTCCTGGAAGACAGCCTCAAGGCTATCTTTACCGCGATCTTCTAAAGGCGTTTTAAAGCCGATGGCCTTTGCAGGACACTCCACAATACATAAACCACAGGATTGGCAATCACCGTCAATATAAGCCGTAGTGTCTCCCTTTTTAATTTTGGGTACTTCGAAGGGACATATCCTAACGCAGGTGAGGCATCCTACACATAAATTATCATCCACAAAAGCGCCGGCGCCGCAGTTCATACACCGCTGTGCCTCTCTTGCTGCTATATTTAAGGGGAATCCAAGCTCTACCTCGTCAAAATTAGTTAGCCTTTTATCCGAAAGCATTGTCGGCATGTCATGTTTCTGTTCTTTCTTGATAAGGGCGATTCTTGATGTGACAATATCAGGTACTGCAGGTTTATCATCCCACTTCACGTCTTTTAGTGTTGTATTTCTCAATGCATTGTGAATGGCAATCGCCGCCTTTTTACCCTGGGCCATGCACTCGGTCATGGTTCCCCGTCCCAGCACGATATCGCCGCCTGCATAGATACCCTGAACGGAGGCGCTGAAGGTATTTGGGTTGACAATAATAGTGCCGCCTCGTGTGACTTGAATACCTTCCTGTCCTTTTAAGAACGAGAGATTTGATGCTTGTCCTATGGCAAGGATAATGGTATCGGCTTCTATGACAGACTCTGAACCTTCATAAAAAGCCGGATTGAAGCGCTTTTGTTCATCAAAGACGTATTTTACTTTAAGAGTTTCAAGTCCGGAAACCTTTCCATTCTTCCCGATGATACGTTTGGGCCCTACAGAGTTGTATAGTATTGCTCCTTCATGGATTGTCTCTTCGATTTCAAAATCAGTTGTCGGCATTTCCTTCCTGGATTCGAGGCAGGCAACAGATACTTTGTCAGGTTTCAGGCGCAGGGCGGTTCGCGCGCAGTCCATTGCTACGGCTCCACCGCCTATTACCAGCACATTCTGCCCGATTTTGGCGTTTCCCGTAGTATTTGCTTCATGTAAAAAGGACACACCCTTGAGTACGCCATCGAGGCTTACTCCTTCAATATTCAGGGTTCGGCTTTCGGGCAGTCCGACGCTAATAAAGATAGCTGAGAACCCATCTTTTTTCAAACTATCTAAAGTAATATCTACGCCGAGGGTTGTCTTGTATTTAATTTCGACCCCTAATTTTTTAATAAATTCGACATCATTATCAATGGCTGTTCTGGGAAGACGATAGGGCGGTACGCCCATGCGAAGCATGCCGCCTGGCGTGGGATTGGATTCAAAGATCGTACATGCATAGCCTAACAGCGCTAAATCGTTAGCTGCCGCAAGTCCGGCAGGGCCTGCGCCAATGATGGCAATTTTTTCAGGGTATTTTTCTGTGAAATTTTTCGTGGTTTCTTCAGAAAAATTATCACCCAGAAACCGTTTGAGCCAGGCAATTGCAATTGGGGCTTCAGTGCTATTCCGTCTGCATTTTGTTTCGCAGGGATGGGTACAGATGCGGCCGCATGCCGAAGGTAAAGGATTTCTCTCCCGTACCAGCCGGTATGCCTCGTTGAAGCGTCCTCTGGCAATGAGTTGAACATAATCACGGGCATCCTGCCGTATCGGACACGCCAGGATGCATGGGGCTTCTCCATTTATTTTTTTGTCAGATTTTGTATATAAATTCGCTATAGACATAGCCATGTTTCTATCATTTAACAGGTGCTTAGAAATGACACGACAAAAAAATTATTATTCCCCCATAACCTTAATAACTAATCGTTTGCTCCTCTGGCCGTCGAATTCGGCATAAAATACCTTTTGCCACGGACCGAGGTCTAATTTCCCATCGGTTACGGGTATGATTACCTCATGCCCGATGAGAAGGTTTCTGAGATGTGCATCTCCATTTACCTCGCCCGTCCTGTGATGGTAGTAATCATGGCCCTCCGGAATCAGTTTCAAAAGCCACTCTTCGATATCCCGATGGAGTCCTGGTTCGGCATCATTAACGAAAATTCCGGATGTTATATGCATAGCAGAAACCAGAATCATGCCTTCCTTAATACCGCTCTTCTGAAGTATCATATCTATGTCTCTCGTGATATTTATAAACTCGCGGCGCTTTTTGGTATTAAAGGTCATGTATTCGGTCAGAAATTTCATTTTAAGCAGCCCCTTTTCGTATAAGGATAACAGTGAAACGGATAGTATTCAAAATATTATTTTACATAGAAAAGACCTAATTTAATGACTATAACAAAGGTTGTCAAGGGAAAATGTAAGAACCCTTTAGAATAGAAATGGAACAGAGCGAGGTTTGGGATATTTTGAAATGTCAGGATGTTGGTTTTTTGATTACGATATGCTTCTTCCAGTGGATATTGTCAGTCTTGGGATAATCGGTTCGATGGTGGACACCACGTGATTCCTTACGTTTACGGGCAGAAACCACAATAAGTCTGGAAACAATTAACATGTTCTGCAACTCCCATCCAACCGGGTGAGCGAATTCTTTATCCATAACGTAACTGCACCACATTTCGATCATCTCTTCCGCTTCCAGCAGGTGTCTTTCGTCCCGTTCGATTCCCGCATCCCTCCACATGAGGCTCTTTAGGGAATTTCTAATATCATGCAAATCCAGCCAGCTAATCTTTGATCCGCCAATGGATTCACGAATGGGATAGGGTAACAATTCACGCCTGGTCTTTTGAATTGACTTACAGGCATCCTTTCCAGCCGTATAACCCGTTACCATCCCCTCGGGCAGAGAATTACTGCCAAGCCGGTTGGCGCCATGCATTCCCGTACAGGCCGCTTCACCACAGGCGTAGAGGTGTTTGATGGTAGTCCTGGAGAAATGGTCAACTTTAATGCCTCCGATCACATAGTGGGCGCTGGGACGCACGGGAATCAGGTCTTTGGCAATATCGATTCCAAAGGAGGCGCAAATCTCTCTGATCCTGGGGAAACGAGCGTACAGACGTTTTCTGGGAATATGACGGACATCGATATACACATTCGTATGGTTGGTCTTTTGCATTTCTTGTAAAATACTTTGACTCACTACATCTCTGGGCGCCAGTTCAGCCTGTGGATGATAGTTGGGCATAAATCGTTCGCCCCGTTTGTTTCTTAATATTCCTCCCTCTCCTCGCACCGTTTCTGTAATAAGAAACCGCACTGCTCCTGCGATATAGAGTGTTGTGGGATGAAACTGTACAAACTCCATATCCTGGAAGGCAGCGCCCGCACGGTAGGTCATTGCAAGTCCATCACCTGTGGCTACGTCAGGATTAGTCGTTTCACGGTATACCTGTCCGCATCCCCCTGTTGCCAGAATTGTTCGCTTTGCCCAGATTAATACGATCCCTTTTTTGGCGTGCCAGGTCACTGCGCCGTGACATACACCGTCTCTGGTAATGAGATCGATGGCGAAGGTATGCTCAAAGACCTTGATATTTTTGTTTTCTTTCACAACACGGACAAGGGTATGTTCCACTTCCTTACCAGTAGAATCACCCTGGGCACGGATAATACGCGGGAAACTGTGCCCCCCTTCCTGAGTAAAGATTAAATGGTTGTTTTGCCTGTCAAATGCTGCACCCCATTCAATCATTTCCCGCACTCGTTTGGGGCCTTCGCTAATGATTGTTTTTACTGTAGCTTTGTCACACAATTCCTGTCCGGCGTCCAGGGTATCTTTTATGTGATTTATTAAGGTATCTCTTTCAGATAAGACCACGGCAATCCCGCCCTGTGCATAGGCCGTATTATTTTCATCGATCTTGTCTTTCGTGACAACCAGCGCTGAAGCATGGTTTGCGGCCTGTATGGCTGCACTGAGGCCTGCCACTCCGCTCCCGATGACCAGCACATCGGTAAAGACTTGGGAAGAGGTATGGCTATCAAAGGAGATGAGATATTTTTTTGGCTCTGTATGTTTTTTCACGGTACGAATTTTATCACTGAATTAGGATCAGTACAAGCCTTAAAAAACTTTATCGTAATATTTCCCACTTGAATATCAATGAAAATGTTGTAGAATTCAACGTAAGTTCTTTGTGACAGTATAATTTGTGATATGCGAGGAGTATCTCTTTATGAGAATGGTAATTACAGGCGGGGCAGGATTTGTCGGTTCACACTTGTGTGATTATATAATAGAAAAAGGCCACGAGGTTATATGTATCGATAATCTGTTGACAGGAAAAGCAGAGAATGTCGTTCATTTGATGGGAAACAGCAAATTTCGTTTTATAAAACATAACGTGAGTGACTATATGTATGTGGATGGGAATGTTGATTGTGTATTGCATTTTGCGTCACCAGCCAGCCCCTCTGATTATTTGGAATTTCCGATACAAACCTTAAAAGTCGGTTCACTGGGTACCCTAAACAGCCTGGGGTTAGCCAAGGCAAAGAAGGCAAGATTTCTTTTGGCTTCCACCTCTGAGGTATATGGAGACCCACAAATTCATCCCCAGCGGGAAGATTATTGGGGTCATGTAAATCCTGTGGGTCCCAGGGGGGTTTACGATGAGGCGAAACGATTTGCAGAGGCAATGACGATGGCATATCATCGTTACCATCAAGTGGATACCAGGATAGTGAGAATATTCAATACATACGGGCCAAGGATGCGGATGAAAGATGGCCGTGCGTTGCCTAACTTTATGTGTCAGGCGCTGAATGGTGAGGATATTACCGTATTTGGGAACGGCTCACAGACGAGGAGTTTCTGCTATGTTTCTGATCTCGTAGATGGTATTTATCGACTGCTTCTCTCAGATGAGCATGAGCCAGTAAATATTGGGAATCCTGTAGAAATAACCGTCCTCCAGTTAGCAAAAGAGATGCTTGCCCTTACGGGAAGTAAAAGCAAAATTGTATTTAAACCGCTTCCTGTGGATGATCCAAAGATTCGTCAGCCCGATATTACTAAAGCGAAGAGGGTTTTAGGCTGGGAACCAAGGGTTTCTCGTGAAGAAGGGTTGCGTAAGACCCTTACATATTTTAAAAATTTATTACAAAAAGAAGCCCGCAAATGAGAGAGGCATTAAAATATTTATCGAAAAGATTCCATGTTAAGGTTAGTCGGTATTTTTGGTAGTCCTCGTCGGGATGGTAACTCAGATATCCTGCTCAACAGCGCCATAAAAGGCGCTGAATCAAATGGCGCCAATGTCGAAAAGATCATTATCCGTGATTTACAGATTGCACCGTGCAACGCTTGCGGCGGATGTTGGGAAAAAGGGGCTTGTGTTATAGAAGATGATATGCAAAAAATGTATCCCAAACTTGTGGATACGGATGGTATCATTGTAGCGTCCCCTATCTATTTTATGGGTGTAAACGCGCAATTGAAGGCGTTTATAGACCGTTGCCAGGCATTTTGGGCTCGGAAATATATCTTGAATTTGTCTATCAGGGAGGGTGGAAGGACTGCTAAGGGTTTTTTT
>JANLHY010000006.1 GCA_024653795.1 Candidatus Brocadiaceae bacterium
CCCTGCCATCCAAGCTACATGGCTTCCGGCTTTTACCATGACGGGACTTTCACCCGTTAGAGTTCACTGCCCTTTGCTGGGCACGCCTATAATCAAGGTCTGACCCCAATTTTCCCATTTTCACCACTGCGTCAATAATTAAGTATGACGTCCCCGGAATCGATCAAGACAAGCACATCAAAAACCAAACCGTCATCTTTTCCCGCAGGAATGGCAGGCATTTTGTTCATTTCGCTGGGAAATCCATCTCTTGGTGGAACCAAACCGCCGTCATCCACAGGGGCGGCTTTCTCTGGGTCGAGCTTGAAAATTCGATGGGTGTTGGTACCCCGGACAGGTTCTATCTTGTAAACCTCATCTTTCAGTTCTATGCAGCCAAAAAGGACATCAATGTCAATAAATAACAATAACAAAAAATGTTTGTTTTAAACCTCTGAGAGATTTATAATTTGAATAATCATTGGACGCAGATGAACGCAGATTATCAGGATTTTACTTCCGTAAACTTTTTGCATATAATCTGTGAAAATCCGCCCCCTGTTTATATAATGTTAATGAAATTCAATCTTTTGTGATTCCCCTCTAAAAAGAGGGGATAAAGGGGTGTGTGAAATTGCCGCAACACACCCCCCCTCTTAAGAGGGGAATTTGAAAAGTCCCCTCTTGGGAGGGGATTGAGGGGTGGGTAAAAAATAAAAGTCGTTGGGTTTTGCCTTTTAAACCCCAGCCTAATTTAACTGGAGAGAGACCATCGAACATATCCATAGCATAGACTATTATCACATCGAAGATGAGCATGGACACAAACACGAGTACAGGGCGCATGAACGGAAAAGGCTGATCCTGACGAGCGCTATAACAGGCGGCGTTTTTATCGTGGAGGTTATCGGGGGGATTATCACCAATAGCCTTGCCCTGATTAGCGATGCAGGTCACATGCTCACCCACCTGTTTGCCTTGCTGGTTAGCCTGTTTGCGTTGTTCTTTGCTGCAAAGCCGCCAACTGAAAAAAAGACGTACGGCTTCTACCGCTTAGAAATACTGGCAGCCTTGTTTAATGGCATAACCCTTTTTATGATTTCTGTGTGGATATTTTACGAGGCATACCAGCGCTTTATACACCCCGAAACCATTTCCAGCGGCAAGATGTTTATTGTGGCTATGATGGGATTAGTAGCCAATGTTTCATGTGCTTACATCTTGAAAGGGAATAGCCATGAACATGGACACAGCTTGAATGTCAGGGCTGCATTTCTCCATATGCTGGGCGACACCCTTTCCTCCGTGGGCGTCATAATCGGGGCAGGTATCATTTATTATACCGACTGGTTTATTATCGATCCTATCATCAGCATCATGATATGTGTCCTCATCCTCATATGGTCTTATAAATTGGTGATGGAATCAGTTGACGTCTTGTTAGAGGCGACGCCAAAGGGAATCAATATTGACAAAGTTATTGAAAGCCTCAAGCAGATTCCGGGGATTGACAATGCGCATGATATCCACATCTGGACAATAACTTCGGGCATGTATTCCATGAGCGGCCACATAGATACAAAGGATATGCTCATCAGCGAAACTACCAAGCTTTCCAAGGAAATCAATCGCATCCTGGGTGAAAAATTTAAGATTGGGCATACGGTAATTCAATTTGGATGTGAATGCAAAATAAATAATGCACATCATGATCACAATCATTAATGAGTCTTACCAATAGCATGAAAACAGGGATCGCACATTTACCGCTCCATAGTGGCAAAGCGCCGTCATGGCTTTTCCAGCGGATGAAACGTCTGGGACGGGAAATTATCATCGCCATTGTCAGTGAATACGGCCCTCGGGAAATACTTTGAATATGGTGGCTGTGGAAAGTGAAGAAGCTCGACAAACAACAGTTATGCTTTCGCAGGTAAAACCCGATACTTTAGTGGGTGAAATCAAGAAGATGCAGGCATTGCATCTGCCCTCTCGTCACCACGTCGATGTCCATGACATTCATCCTGACAGACTTTATAAAATATTCACAAAAACCTACGAGAGCGTGCCTAAGGATTTTGAGACCTTGCTTGGCATTGAAGGAGTGGGCCCAAAGACCATTCGGGATCTTGCCTTGATTTCAGAGCTTGTCTATGGAAAAGCCCCCAGTTTTAATGACCCTGTCAGATACAGCTTTGCACACGGTGGAAAGGATGGACACCCCTTATCCTGTGAATAAAGATGTTTATGACAAATCTATTGAGATATTGAGAAAGGCACTCAAACAGGCAAAAAAGATAATTATTGAGCCTTCCGTTCATAAATCTTTTCAGGCTACTGTAGATAAAGAGTTTGCCTCACAAGTTAATGACTTCATTGAGCGATACAAGCCAGCCCTGAAGACCCTGGCCAAAAAATGAGCTATATAACCCCAGAGCAAGTCCTCTTTATTCATTATCGCATAATAGAGGAAACTGGCGGTAGTCATGGCATTCGTGACCTCACATTGCTTCAATCAGCATTAGCAAGACCTATGGCTACCTTTGATGAAAATGATCTTTATCCGGATATATTCTCCAAAGCTGCTACCCTTATGCATTCTATCATCAAGAGAATTAGGGACAGACACTATTTATTCCTGCTTTTGTTTCTTCGGCATGCCTCTTGGCAAGACGCTTAATATTCTATAGGAATTTCCACGGTAGGGACACGGATCTCCGTGTCCCTACGTGTGAATGCGAAAAAGTCGCCGCCGAAGGCAGCCTCATTTAATGGTTCTGGACTATTTCTTTAAAAAAATCGTAACCGTTCAGTCCCTCACTTTGAACATTAAGGGGTTTTCGTTTGTCTGCCTTCAATACCACCTTTGCAACTGCGGTAACCGCGGCGGCTACTTGCTCAGGGTTGTAAAGGTAAGTTCACTCCCATGCGAAGCGCCTGCCTCGTTCTCTGCCGCTAATCTATAATAGTATTTCGTTCCTGGCGATAACCTAAATACGGTGAAGCTCACTGGCAGATCGGCAGTCCCGTTTAATTTCTTCTTCTTTTTTGACTTTTTGGTATAAGAACCGCTTGTTTTGCTGTACTCAAACCAAGCGGTTGTTGACAAACCTTCGGGATTTACCGTCCCACTCAATTTTGCCGAAGTTTTCGTTATATGTGTTGCAGCACCTGTTGTCACCTTTGGCGATGTGGCTGAACCAACAGAAAGAAACATACCGTAGACATCGCCTATCTTTCCGTCAATGGTATCAACGTTGTTCACCATACCAAACAACTTACCATCAACGGCCAATCCTGTAAAACCACCAAACTGATTGCCATTATCGGTATCAACAGGAAATGGTGAACCCACAATAGTACCAGAATTACTTATATATTGTCCGTAAATATCCCAATTAGTAGTATCTGTCATATCTATCCATGTAACCAGGTAGTTTGTGCCATCAAAAACAACAAACGGGTAACGCTGCTGTCCGTCAGCGCTGGTGACAGCAATCTTCGAGCTTGCAAGAGTGCCACCCGTTGTAACCAAGTATGCTGAAATGTTATAGTTGCAGCCGTTGTCGCCACAAACATTCCAAAGCCCTGTATCTTCAGGGAAAACCACAAGATAATTCGTCCCGTTAAAGGAGACAGACAGTCCGTGCTTTGAGACTGGAGATTCACTGATCCAGAAATTATTTCCTAAAAGGGCGCCGGGGGTTCCTGCGCCTGATTTTGTGATGAACTGTCCAATTACGTTGACAGCTTCACAATCATCACCAGAACAGCCGTTTCTTGTGCCGCCTGAGGTCCATTCGGATAACCAAACCGCAAGAATTCTTGTGCCATCAAAAGTAAGCGTAGTCCCGCCTCCGCCACATCCTGTCTGGTTGATTTTTATAGGTGAGCCCAAGAGCTGCCCATTCGGCTTGACAAACTGGCCATACTCATCATTACAACCGTCACGAACCGGGGCGCTTCCCCACACAACAAAATAATTCAATCCATCAAATATCACACTACGTAATCCAGATTGGTCTTGATATCCGGCAGCCTGATTAATCGCAAAGGGAGTACCGACCAATGTTCCTGCCGTGCTAATAAACTGGCCATAGATATCATCATTAGGGTAGTTCGCATCGTCACCCCACACCATCAGGTAATTGTTACCATCAAAAGCAACGCTTGGTACACCACCAGTGCGAGGCACCGAAATTCGGGAACCCACTAAAGCCCCTGTTTGAGATACAAGCTGGGCGGTAATGTCGGCGTGATCCTTTTGGTCACCCTGAATTCCTACCAGGTAGTTAGTTCCGTCAAAAGCTGCACTCAAGCCAAATTCACGACCTGAAGTTGTTGCAATCGGAAACATTGATATACTTGCTGATGATAGTTCGCTTGCATCTCCTTGTTCAGCAAAAAGAGACAACACCGAAAATGTTATTGTCAAAAGGAAAGAAAATAAAGCTACACTGTACCAAAGGACACCAAATTTATTCGGCACACTACTACAAGATATGTTTCTCACCACCTTACTGTCCCCTTTCCGTCACTAATAATTCAAGACTATTTTTCGAAAAAAGAATCTAAATTTCCCCAGAATATTCCAAAAAAACTCATTTTCAGGATTTTCCTAGAAAAGGCATTTTATGAACTATCCGCAAATGTATACAATAAGACATTAATATATATTGGATTGGATTGGATTGGATTGGATTGGATTGCAAGAAATATGCCTTTCTTCTCATATCCGCAGATTATTTAAATGCCAAGGAATTTCAAGCTTTAATTCCTCCCCCTTGATGGGGGAGGTCAGGTGGGGGTGGAGGAAAAAAGATGACCACCCTCCCCTAACCCCTCCCATCAAGGGAGGGGGAAAAGTCGCCGAAGGCCTAATTAAGGTTTAAAGTTTTTCACTAAATACCAAATCCAATTGTGTTTGTCAATGTTTTTCATTTTTTGCATAAATTAGTCTCGCAGTCTCGTAAGGTTGGGTTGAACGTAAGTGAAACCCAACACCAACCATTCACGGCATTCGATACTCTGTTGGGTTTCGTGCCTCAA
>JANLHY010000009.1 GCA_024653795.1 Candidatus Brocadiaceae bacterium
GAAGCGATTGCCGTTTATGACGAGGTGATAAAGCGGTTTGGTGATGCCACAGAACCCGCCCTGCGTGAGCAGGTGGCACGGGCGCTGTTCAACAAGGGCGTAAGACTCGGCAGCCTCAATCAGGGCAAGGAAGAGATTGCCGTCTATGACGAGGTGATAAAGCGGTTTGGCGATGCCACAGAACCTGCCCTGCGTGATATGGTGGCACGGGCGCTGTTCAACAAGGGCTTAAGACTCGGCACCCTTAATCAGAGCAAGGAAGCGATTGCTGTTTATGATGACGTGGTGAAGCGATTTGGCGATGCCACAGAACCTACCCTGCGCGATATGGTGGCACGGGCGCTGTGCAATAAGGGCTTAAGACTCGGCACCCTCAATCAGGGCAAGGAAGAGATTGCCGTCTATGACGAGGTGATAAAGCGGTTTGGCGATGCCACAGAACCTGCCTTTCGTGAGCAGGTGGCATGGGCGCTGTTCAACAAGGGCGTAAGACTCGGCAGCCTCAATCAGGGCAAGGAAGCGATTGCTGTTTATGATGACGTGGTGAAGCGGTTTGGTGATGCCGCCGAACCTGCCCTGCGCGAGCAGGTGGCGCGGGCGCTGTTCAACAAGGGCTTAAGACTCGGCAGCCTCAATCAGGACAAGGAAGCAATTGCCGTTTATGATGACGTGGCAAAGCGGTTTGGCGATGCCACCGAACCCGCCCTGCGCGAGCAGGTGGCGCGGATGCTGTACAACAAGGGCGTTAGCCTCAATCAGAGCCATGAAGCGATTGCCGTTTATGATGACGTGGTGAAGCGGTTTGGCGATGCCACCGAACCCGCTCTGTGCGAGATAGTGGCACGGGCGCTGGTCAACAAGGGCATTTTACTCTTACTGCAGGAAAAGAATGCACAGGCATGCCAATGCTTCTCTGATACAATGGGATTTTGGGAAGTCAATCAAGGTATAGGAGGACAACTGAATAAGGTCACCGCCCTTTCAGGATTGCAACAGTTTGACGAGGCAGCACACTTGCTAAAACAGCTTGTCGAAAAATCCGCCATCGACCCCCAGACAGTCAAAGGTTTTTTGTCGTACCTGGAGTTAATAGCATCTGCACCCCGGCCACCAGCAGGTATTCAGGAGTTTTTGGCACGAGTACGGAAGATTTTGGGATTTAAGTAATTTAAATTATAAGTTTAAATATTTTACGGAGGTTTTAACGTGCCTAGAAAAAAGATAACAGTCGTTGGCGCAGGGAATGTGGGCGCTACCACGGCACAGCGACTTGTTGAAAAAGAGATAGGCGATGTGGTATTAGTGGACATTGTGCAGGACATGCCGCAGGGGAAGGCGTTGGACATCCTGGAATCGGGCCCCGTTTACGGCTATGATACCAGAATTACAGGCACTAACGGATATGAAGAAACAAGAGACTCTGATATTGTAGTCGTTACCTCCGGTGTGCCAAGGAAGCCGGGAATGAGTAGAGACGATCTGCTCAAGATCAATGCTGGTATCGTAAAAGGGGTGGTAGAAAATATTGTAAAGACTTCACCAAACGCCATCCTGATTATCGTATCCAACCCGCTGGATGCCATGACCTATGTAGCCCATAAAATTAGCCGGTTTCCCAAGCATCGTGTGATAGGTATGGCAGGTGTATTGGATGCGGCGCGTTTCAGCACGTTTATTGCGATGGAACTCAACGTGTCTGTGGAAAACATCCATGCCTTTGTATTGGGTGGACATGGTGATACTATGGTTCCCTCCACGCGATATACTACCGTGTCAGGGGTTTCTGTAGAGGAACTGATTCCTAAAGCAAGGCTGGAAGCCATTGTAAAACGTACGAGAGATGGCGGTGCGGAGATTGTTAATCTGCTCAAGACTGGAAGCGCTTTTTATGCCCCATCTGCGGCTGTGGTAGATATGGTTGAGGCGATATTAAAGGATAAAAAGAAGATATTGCCGTGTGCCGCCCTGTGCGAAGGCGAGTACGGCATTAACGGACTTTTTGTTGGTGTTCCGGTAAAACTCGGTGCAAAGGGCATTGAACAGATTTTTGAGATCAAACTCAACGCAGAAGAATCGGCTGCCTTGAAACGTTCCGCCGATGCCGTAAAAACCTTGTGTGAGCAGGTGGATAAATTACTATAGAACATTGCTGTGAGATCCACAATCGCATTATCTTTTTCAGTAACAGTTTAGTTTTTTGAAAACATCGATAGTTGAAAATGCCTTTGCGATAGTATGTAGTGGCAATTCATGAATTGCCACTACAGTGCATGATAACCACATTATTACGGGAATTTTTCAAAAAAACTAAACCACTTGAATATGAATCTAATTAAGGCAGAAAAAAGATTACTAGAAATCCTTTTGCAAAAATCCTTCAAATACAGTGAAGAGCCTATCTTCAAACTGGTATCAGGGAGGATGAGTAATTATTACATCAATTGCAAGACAACAACATTAGACCCTGAGGCCATGCTGTTGATCGGACATCTCTTTTACAACAAAGTCAAACCGCTTCATATAAACGCTATCGGAGGTCTGACCCTGGGCGCTGACCCCATTGCCTTTGCTACCGCTATGGTCAGCGGTATGCAGGACGATGCCATTAATGCCTTTGTCGTGCGGAAAAAGGCAAAGGAACATGGAATGATGAAGTGGATTGAAGGTAATGTGCAGGAAGGGAATAAGGTCATCATTGTAGACGATGTGGTGACCACCGGCCAATCCACGATAGAAGCTATTGACCGGGCAAGGGAGTCCAATCTGAATGTCGTTAAGGCCATTGCCCTGGTAGACCGCCAGGAGGGCGGGCGGGAAAATATTGAGAAAAGAACCATCCCTTTTGAATCTGTCTTTACAAAAGACGATTTAATGAATTTGTACAAAAAATGAATATAGAAAAACGTGGTTTTTGGTCGTGGTTTCTACAAAGGATTACAGCCCTGTTGCTGGTCATGGGAATGTCCGTTCATTTCTTTACCTTCCACTTTAGCCCCGGCAGATATGCCTCCCGCTATTATGATGAAATTATCAACCGGTTTTGCTCTCACGGATGGATTGCCTTCCATATGTGTCTCCTTGCCCTGGTTGTTTTTCACGGTCTCAATGGGCTTTGGGGTATATTGGTAGATTTCAATTTGAGTAAAAGAACAAACTGTTTTTTCAGACAAGCGCTCTGGTTTGCAGGGCTTATTTTATTTGGTATTGGCTTATATATTCTTATTTGGTTTGCAACGAGGAGTAGTGTCTCGTTTTAGGCGTAACGACTGTCCAGGATAGTTATTTTTAAAAATTCAAAATTTATAGGTTTTTGTTTTCATTTTTAACACGTTACAACTTCTAGCCATAGCTATGAATATCCAAAAGGTAAAGGAAGGTTTTAAAGACCTGGTAAAAAACAGGAATCCGGGCATGCTGTCGTTCTGGATACACAGGGTTACCGGTGTGGCAGTTGCCATATTTTTATTTTTACATATTTTTACCCTGAGTTCTGTCTTTCGCGGCAAAGACACCTATGATTATACGATCAGCAAGTTTGATACAAAGTTTGGTTATATACTCCAGTATGTATTATTACTGGCTGTGGCAATACACCTGCTGAACGGAATAAGGATTACGGTTGCAGATTTCTGGGCTCTTACCCGTATTCAAAAGAAGTTGTTGTGGATATCATTGTTTGCCTTTTCCATAATTGCAGTTATTGGTATATTTACGGTTGTTTTGTAGAAAATGTTTTAGAATATTTGATAGATTATTACAAGTTGCCGTTTGAGATTTATAAGTTGAAGGAATAGGTTTATGGCAGATATAATCCTTAATTTAGATTGTCTTGTAAAAGATTGTTCTATAGTGCTACCAGCAAATAGGCAACTAAAAATGAAGTTGTCCTAAAATTAAAGGTGACAAAATGGATATTACGCCAATTGAGAACGAATTTAAAAAGAAAATAAGCGAAAAAATAGCAATTTTTCCTGAAGGCAAAGAACGATTTAAAATATTTACCCCTTTTATGTTTGCTGATGGTGATCATTTAGTATCTATTTTAAAAAAATCCCCAAAAGGATGGATTATTACAGACGAAGCTCATACTTATATGCATTTAAGCTATGAGCTTGATATGAAAGATTTGGAAAAGGGCACCAGGCAAAAAATAATCAGCTCGACGCTATCTATGTTTGAATTGGAGGAAAATGACGGTGAAATACTAGTAAATGTAGAAGATAACATGTTTGGTGACGCCCTTTATAATTTTATTCAGGGTATTTTAAAAATTACCGATATAAATTATTTAAGTCGTGAGCGAGTTAAATCTACCTTTATGGATGATTTTATGGCATACATTACTGAAAAAGTCGACGAGAACAGAAGGATATTTGATTACTTTGACAAAGCGCATGACCCAGAAGGAAAATATGCAGTTGATTGCAGAATAAACGGCATGAAAAAGCCTCTTTATGTATTTGCAGTAGCAAATGATGATAAATGTCGGGATGCTACAATCAGTTGTTTACAATACGAAAAATGGGAACTGCCGTTTCGCTCGGTGGCTATTTTTGAAGATCAAGAAAAAATTAGTCGTAAGGTTTTAGCCCGTTTCAGCGATGTTTGTGAAAAACAATTCTCAAGCCTTTACTTGAATAAGGATAGGATTGAAAGATACCTGTCAGAACAAATGCAAGAGATATGATATTTTATGATTTACCATGATGCCATTGTGGTGGGCGGTGGACTTGCTGGCCTCAGGGCAGCGATAGAACTCAATCGCCATAACGTAAAGGTTGCCATTATTTCTAAGGTACATCCCATTCGGTCGCATTCCGTTGCTGCACAAGGCGGGATTAATGCGCCACTGGGAAATCATCCGCGCGGTGTTTATGATACCTGGGAAAAACATGCCTTCGATACGGTAAAAGGGAGTGATTACCTGGCAGACCAGAACGCCGTTATTCGTATGACCAAAGAGGCTGCCGAACGTATTTACGAAATGGAACATTGGGGGTGCCCCTTCAGTCGCACTACCGAAGGGAAGATTGCACAAAGACCTTTTGGCGGGGCTGGGTTTCCTCGCACATGCTATGCGGCAGATAAGACGGGGCATGCCCTTTTGCATACCTTGTATCAACAAACCATCCGGTTTAAACAAGCGGCTGAACGAAATGAGATTACAATCTATGAAGAATGGCTGGTGACAGACCTGGTGATTGAAGATGGGGTTTGCGTGGGTGTGATTGCATTGGATATTGTGAGTGGTCGATTAGAGGCATTTCAGGCTGGGGCAGTAATCTTTGCGACAGGTGGATCTGGCCGCATGTATGGAAATAGCACCAACGCCCTGATCAATACGGGTATGGGCATGGCCGTACCCTACTGGGCAGGCGTGCCTTTAAAAGATATGGAGTTTATCCAGTTTCATCCAACTACCCTTTTGGGTAAAAACATACTGATTACTGAAGGATGTCGTGGTGAGGGTGGTTTCTTATTGAATAACAAGGGCGAACGATTTCTGGCGAAATACAGCGATTCACAGAAGGACATGGAAGTTGCCCCCAGGGATATTATTGCAAGGAACATTACACGCGAAATCATGGCAGGCGGCGGTTTTGACAATAGCTATGTACACCTGGATTTGAGGCATCTTGGAGAAGAAAAGATTATTCAGAGGTTACCGGGTATACGGGATATTTGTATGGAATTTGCCGGGGTAGACCCTGTCACAACACCTATTCCCATCCAGCCGGGACAACACTATACCATGGGCGGGATCGATTGTAATGCGGAGTGTGAAACGATGGTAAAAGGATTTTATGCAGCTGGCGAAGCTGCTTGTGTGAGCGTGCACGGGGCAAATCGGCTCGGAGGAAATTCATTACTGGATACTATTGTCTTTGGAGCCATTGCAGGCGCTAATGCTGCCCGGTATGTGCAGGGTTCTTCGGGTAAAAAGGGTGAGGGTGCTCTTAATGATGCATTAAAGCGTGCAGAACAGAAAATTGATACATTATGCAAATCTGAAGGAAAGGAGGTACCTGCCGATATCAAAGCGTCCCTCAATAAAGTTATGGACAATAAGGTGGGTATCTTCCGTGAGGCCTCTAAACTGCAAGAAGCTTTCAATGAGGTCAAGAATTTACAGGAGAGATATAAACAAATTAAACTGAATTATACCGGCAAACGGACTAACCTCAGCCTTGTATGGGCATTGGAACTCAAGGGTGATCTTGATGTGGCTGCGGCTGTTGTTGCCGGTGCATTGGCACGGCAGGAGAGTCGAGGCTCTCATTTCCGCACGGATTTTCCAAAGAGAGACGATGGGGGTTGGTTAAAACACACACTGGCTTACTTTTCCACTGATGGTGCAAGATTAGACTACAAGGCCGTGAACATCGGCCCTTTTGAACCGAAGGAAAGAAAGTATTAGTCTTAAAAATTGGTAACAGTTTAGTTTTTTGTAACAATTTAGTATTTTGAAAACCCTTAATAAAAACCAGGTTTTACCGTCTGTGTAGCGCGAACTTCAGTTCGCAGGACAGCGACATAAATGTCGTGCTACATGCTCCCACTCGCTCAAGTTCAGATGTTTTTTCAAAATACTAAATTGTTACAGTCCTTTAAGAAAATCCCCTCACCAAACCTCTCCCACAAGGGGAGAGGGATTTCTCCCTCCCGTGATGGGCAATGTCATTGAATTAAGATAATGTGTCGCCCTTTCAGGGCTAAAAATATTATTAAATCCTTGTCCCAGGGGGAGTTGGATTTAGGATAGGGAAGCCAGAAGCCAAGAGAAAAATATTTAAATAAGCTGAACACGGCGTGTTGAAATAATTATAATCATCTCCTTGAATTAAAACAAATCACTACATCAAGGAGATGAGGCATGAGAACGGGAATACCGGAGCGATTAT
>JANLHY010000019.1 GCA_024653795.1 Candidatus Brocadiaceae bacterium
ATACCTGTATGGGAACCTGATGCTTGTATTCAATGCGCCCAGTGCTCATTTGTTTGCCCGCATGCCAGTATAAGGGTAAAAGCATACAACCCTTCAGAACTCGAAGGAGCACCTTCCACTTATAAATCTATAGACGCAACAGGCAAAGACCTTAATGGACTTAAGTTTACCGTACAAGTTGCCCCCGAAGACTGTACTGGCTGCGGTTCATGTGTCTTCAACTGTCCGGGGCAGAAAAAGGATGCTGACGGAAACAAGATTGAAGGCGTTAAGGCCATAAATATGAAATCTCAGGCGCCACTACGTGAAAAGGAAGCAGAAAATTATGATTTCTTTCTCAATCTTCCTGAAACCGACAGGACCCGGTTTAAAATTACTAATGTTAAAGGTAGTCAGTTCGTCAAGCCTCTTTTTGAGTACAGTGGCGCATGTCTGGGCTGCGGAGAAACCCCCTATATCAAATTAATGACACAGCTTTTTGGCGACCGTTTGATGATTGCTAACGCAACTGGCTGCAGCTCAATTTACGGTGGAAACCTGCCAACAACCCCTTACACGACCAGAAGTGATGGCAGAGGGCCTGCGTGGTCAAATTCTCTATTTGAAGACACGGCAGAGTTTGGTCTTGGCATGAGACAGACAATGGACAAGTTCCATGCACAGGCAATTGAATTGATAGACCGTCTTGCCACAGACCCTTCTTATGCAGATTTAAAGGATTTGTTTAGTGCAATCAAGGAAAATGCAAACGTATCAAAACAAGAAGCCATTGAGGAGCAGAGAGTGCGCGTTGATGAGTTGAAGAAAAAGCTTTCCGGATGCAATTCTCCGGAAGCAAAAAGCTTACACTCCCTTGCCGACTATATCGTTAAAAAATGTGTATGGGCCGTCGGAGGAGATGGCTGGGGTTATGATATCGGTTACGGAGGAGTTGATCATGTACTGGCGACAGGAGAAAACATAAAGTTGTTGATTATGGACACTGAAGTGTATTCAAATACCGGTGGCCAGATGTCCAAAGCAACACCATTAGGTGCGATTGCCCCTTTTGCTGCCGGCGGCAAAAGGACGCCAAAGAAAAATATCGGTATGATAATGTCAACTTACGGTAATGTTTACATTGCCCAGGTTGCCTTTGGCGCCAACCCGGCTCAGACACTTAAGGCATTTATCGAGGCAGATGCGTATGACGGTCCCGCGTTGATAATAGCCTATTCTACTTGCATAGCACATGGCATGGATATGAGTAAGGGAATAGAGGCAATGAAGAAAGCTGTGACAAGTGGTTACTGGCCGCTCTATCGATATAATCCGGAACTCGAAGCGCAAGGCAAGAACCCATTTGTTATAAACAGTAAAGAGCCTTCTACTCCATTTGAGGAGTATGCCTATCGTGAGAACCGTTACAAGGCACTAAGGGCCTCTGATCCGGAAGCCGCAGAAGAGCTGATGAAACAGGCAAAAGCAAACATCATGAGGAGATGGAAA
>JANLHY010000024.1 GCA_024653795.1 Candidatus Brocadiaceae bacterium
GATAATGTAACTATGCCATTCTTTACCGAAGGTACGTCCTTTTTGGGAGAAGACGAAATTAAAGAGGCATATTATGTATTTTCACACCTGCGATGTGAGGAACAAATGTGGGACTGTGAGGGAAAGGAAGTCGATGAGTTTGTGATTAAGAAGCTGCTGACACGCTACGACAATTTTTTCAAAAACCGTAGAATCGGCAAAGATCTCTTCATTACTTTACGGGTACCCAATCCCATGGTGGAAAAAAGCGAGGCTAAGATTCTTCTGGAAACATTGGAAAGTGCGCCACGTTCATACGATACTGCAAGCTTGTTTTACGGAGATGATAATATACCTCCCATCTTTGAAGTCATCCTCCCCATGACCACCAGTACAGAATCAATAAACCGCGTGTACTATTATTACCGCGACTTTGTGGTAGGAAAACAGCATCGGAAATGTTTTGAAAATGACATTACCATCAAGGAATGGATTGGTGAGTTTAAACCTGAAACCTTAGAGGTTATTCCGCTATTCGAGGACATTCCATACATGCTCTCTGCTGACACTATGGTGCAAAATTACCTGAAGGACAAACAATTCCCATACCAGCGGGTATTTCTCGGTCGCTCTGACCCTGCATTGAACTACGGCTTGCTTCCAGCCATACTGGTAGTCAAAATTGCTTTACAGCGACTGCATGCATTGCAAGAAAGAATTAAGATACCGATTTATCCTATTCTGGGATTGGGATCAAACCTCTTCCGTGGCAACCTGACACCAATGAATGTAAATGAATGTCTAAATGAATTTCCCAGTGTTCAGACCTTTACCATTCAATCGGCATTCAAATACGATTACGATGAAGGGCTGGTAAGAAAGGCTATCGAAAAGATGAATAACCACACGAGGACTGTTCCAACTGTTATCGACGAGGAAATAGCCTTAGATATTACAGAAAGGTTAGCATCAGCTTACAGAGAGCAGATAAAAGAACTCGCCCCTTTGATTAACGAGATAGCCCGATTTGTTCCACGTCGCAGGATGCGTAAATTACATATTGGTCTTTTTGGTTATTCAAGAAACGTCGAAGGTATTACATTGCCGAGGGCAATTTCTTTTTGCGCTTCACTCTATTCGATTGGTTTGCCGCCAGAACTCCTGGGATTACATTGCCTGACTGAAAAGGATTTATCGTTTCTCAAGGTTGCATACCCTGGCTTCTTAGCGGATATTTCACTGGTTGCCTCTTATTACAATAAAGATGTCACAAAATTAATATCTCCGAAGCTTGCAAAGGATCTCGAGAAAGTATTAGGCTTGGTAAAACACACTGAGAACCTGCTACATAGCGAATACACCACTCAAATCATTCAAGCCACCCTTTCCAGGAAAGAAGACACTATTACTGAAAACATGATCGCAGCGGGAAAGATCAGGAGCTTTTTAGGATAATGCCTACTATATTTACAAGCCAAATATTACAACGTTACCTTGTTCGGGAATGGTTCCGGACGTTTCTGCCATCCTTTGTATGTTTTGAATTTTTAATGTTTTTAGGGTCTGCCATTCAACTATTGCATAAAGGATTAGATATCGTCGCCCTCAGGGCGCTCATCCCTCACCTCTTTATCCAATCTGCCCCTTATTCAATACCAGCAGCGCTGCTAACTGCCACAGCAATGACGTATGGACGAATGAGCGCCGATCATGAAATTATTGCTATTCAGGCAAGTGGTGTACACATCCACAAAATAATTACACCGATCTTAGCGATTGGCATTGTATTTAGTATAATAACGTTAGCCTTATCCTCAGAAGTTTTACCTTGGTCTCGCTATAAAATAATATTACTCCAGGAACGTGCGATAAATAATGTGCTGGCGGGAAGTCTGGCATCCTTTCAGAAAAAAATAGATCTATACCCGTACCAAATTTATATCGGAAGCGTAGAAGACAATGTTAATAAAGATATTGCAGTGATTGAATATGCAAATGACTTTGTAACAGACGTTATCCTTGCC
>JANLHY010000035.1 GCA_024653795.1 Candidatus Brocadiaceae bacterium
TTCACACCTCCTGACCTCGACACAAACCCCAATTGCCCCTAACTCTGTAAGAACAAGTAGCTTATGCCTTCAAAAGCTGTTAAAGTAAAAAGCCTAATGGTGATTTGAAAAAGAGACCAAAGACGGAAGGAGGCCATCTTATGCCACAAATGCTTTTACCTATGTTTACGACTGAAGTAACTTTGATCAACTCGCTTATTGGTTTTGCCAAAAGGGACGGACGTGTCTATTATTTTAATGGTCAAATGCCAATCTTTGTACACGATGAAGGAGATTTGAACTCGTTTAAGATGTTTATGGCGCAGCTTTTTGTAACAGGCAATGCAACACAATCTGAAATTAATAAAGTCTTTGGGTTAAACCCGATCAATATGAAACGCTGGTCAAAGAGATATCGTGAGGGTGGCCCGGGGGCTTTTTATCAAAGAGAAATAAAACGAACACCGCGAGTGATGACACCTGAGATAATAGATACCGCACAAGCATTACTCGATGAGGCACATACCGGTAAGGAAGTGGCTGAGAAACTGGGATTGAAGGCTAATACTTTACGCAAAGCGATCCGGGAAGGAAAATTGCATGAAAATAATGATTTAAAAAAAAAGTAGAAAACTCAAGTAATAAAAGCCAGAGAAGCAAAGAAGATAGAGAAGCGGTATTAGGGCAAGGATGTACACGGCTACAGGAGCGTATTAGCGCAAGTGTTGGGGAATTAACAGAGGCAACAACGTGTTTTGAAAAAGCCAGTGATGTTGCAAATGGGGGAGTTCTTTTTGCGTTACCGGCACTTTTAGCAAATGGGTTATTAACTCATACCAATAAGTTCTTTTCACTTCCCAAAGGTTATTACAACCTGCAACATATATTTATCACATTAGCGTTTGCTGCATTGCTTAGAATAAAGAATATTGAATCTCTCCAGTACCATAGTCCCGGTGAGCTGGGAAAGGTAGTTGGCCTTGATCGAGTAGCAGAAGTAAAGACGATGCGTGAAAAGCTTGGTATATTGGCAAAGCAGAATAACGCGCAGCAATGGAATAGTGAGTTGTCAAAAGAATGGATGGAGTCTGCAGGTGTGATATCCGGGTTATTGTATGTCGATGGTAGAGTAAGGGTTTATCATGGGAAAAAGACAAAACTGCCTAAAAGGTTTGTAACACGTGAAAAGTTGTGTTTAAGAGGAATGAGCGATTACTGGGTTAATGATGCTATTGGTCAACCGTATTTTGTAGTTAGTAGCGCACATAACAAAGGATTACTATCAGTACTGAAAACGGACATCATTGCAAAGTTGCTCAAAGAAGTGCCGAATCAACCTACTGAATCAGAGCTTACAGGAAACCTGCATTTATCAAGATTTTCAGTTATCTTTGATAGAGAGGGTTATAGTCCTGAGTTTTTCAAACAGATGTGGGAAGAGCATCGTGTCTCGTGTTATACATACAAGAAATATGCGGGTAAAGATTGGCCGGAAGAGATGTTTAAAGAGCGGGAGGTCAAGTTGCATAATGCAGAGGTGGTGCGAATGATGCTTGCGGAGAAGAGGATGGAGCTATCCAAGAAAGTTGATGTAAGAGAGATTCGGAGGCTGACTCAAAGTGGTCATCAGACGGCAATAATCACAACGGATTTTATCCCTGATATGACGGTGATAGCAGGTACTATGTTCGCCAGATGGTCGCAGGAAAACTTTTTCAAGTACATGCGTGAACACTTTGGAATTGATAGACTTATCGAGTATGGGACAGCTCCTGTTGATGAGACAGTGAAGGTGGTAAACCCCGCATATAGAGATATTGAGAGCAGGATAAGAAGTGTTAGCCAGAAGCTTGGGAGAAAGGTGTCTGAATTTGGACAAATAACCTTGGAACTCGAAGACAAAAACATTACTGAAGAAGATAAAGAGATGAAAAATTATATTGTAAAGAAATCACAGTTGCAGGAAGTAATTGAATTGTATAGAAATGAGTTGGCTGGTTTAAAGGAACAACGCAAACAGATGGAGAAGAATATTAAGATTGGAGAGTTACCGGAGTGTGAGATGTATAGTAGCTTGTTGAATGAGAAGAAGCATATTGTGGATACGATAAAGATGATAGATTATAGAGCAGAGACAGCGATGGCAACAATGATCCAGCCGAGACTATCACAGAGGAAGACAACAAGGGTTTTGTTACGACAGATATTTTCGACAGAAGTAGACCTTGAGCCGGATACAGAAAACAAGATATTAAATGTATCACTTCATAGTCTAAGCAATGAGAGGTCAAATAAAATAGCGCTGAAACTTTGCAAGCAACTCAATGAAACAGAAACAGTTTTTCCAGGCACAGAAATGAGGCTTTTTTACAAATTGGTCTCTTTGTAAAGTCACCGAGATCAGGATGTGTGAGCTTATAGAATCAGTTCGCACCTCATTAGGCCCAAGACAACGAATAGTTTTAAACCTTCGACATCTCCACCTGCCGGAAGAGAAGTGGAAAGAGCTTG
>JANLHY010000045.1 GCA_024653795.1 Candidatus Brocadiaceae bacterium
TAACATAAACTATCGTCTGTCCAGGCTCTTTATTGGCTTCAGCAAGTTCTCTATTTTTTTCCGCAAGTATACTGTCATAATCGGGAAGCAGGACAATCAGAGCATTATCGGGTATTGCTTCTTCTATCTCAGGATGGTCAAGCAGGTATAATTCAAATTCCGTAGAAAGCTGCTGGTTTTTTCTAAATAATTCTCCTTTTGTCATCTTTTTAGCCTCCTGTTAACGGCAATATTTTATCTCCTTCTCCTCCTTCTTCCCACACCCGAAAGAAAAGACCATCAGGGAAGCTATGATGATTGAAATTGAGCTATCCAACTTTTTCAACCAGCCATTCCTGAATTAACGCATCTTCGTCTTTATGGAGCTTTCTTGCTTTGTTCTGAATCTTTTTAAACAGTCCCATATCAAGCCCAACATATTTCTTTCTTTGCAACTTGAATTTGACGTCAGTTACTTCTTTAACATCTTCAAATTCAAAAATATCGTGCTTGTCAAAATACTCGCTTGCTTCGGTTATGGTCATGGATTTCAATTTACTTTTTTCCATATTTTAAGTTTATGATTTCAGAGTTAAGAGTTATTGGATGTTAGTAAAACAAAAACTTAAAATCAAAATTTATTACTCATTAAGTGACGGCATTATGAAATATTGAGACATTAAAAGCAAGTGATAAATTGGCAAAACGGAAGTGATAAAATACACTTACAAAGGAAAAAAATCCGCATAATTTCTCTTTCTATTCTTCGCTGGTTCAATCGTCCTCGATTGAACCAGGACATTTGGCATGATTACGCTCCATAGCACGGGTTTAAAATCAGGAGTACCTTCAAAATATGTGGTTCAATCTGCAAGATTGAACCAGCCTTGAACAGACGGGGACGTCTGTCCTACCAGCTCTGCGGTGAGCTGAACTGTTACGATTTATTTTGATTTTTTACTGACATTCAAATTGCCAATTTCCCGGTATTTCTTCAGCCTTACATCCTGCTCCAGCCTGAATTTCTGGGGTTGATGGCCTTTTCGGCATACGGTGGCGAATTCGCACCACTCACATTTCTGAGTATCCTCAGTTGGCGAAATGGGGAATATGCCTTCACGTATGTAGCTCAAAAATTCCTTCACTGTCTCCCAGCATTGTCCCTGAAAATCCTTCCAATCGGCCTCCTTGATCGTTTTTTCCGGTGTTCCCTTTTGCCCTTTTTTATCCTCTACATCCTGCGCTATATAAACAAAGGAGGCATCCTCCAGCTTTGTCTGATGTTTGGGGGTTTCAATATTGCGTTCGTAGCGCTGGGGTTCATCCCCCGCCAAATGCCGACCACAAGGGTCGGCGCTACATGGACCCTGTGGAATATACCCTCTTTTGATTTCTTCTGATAGTAAGCGTTCTGCCATTACGATATAAAAGGGAAGCTGCAATTTTTGACCACGGATAGCAGGCTTCAACAAATTTTCCTTAGAATATTTTCCTGATTTGTAATCGATCACACGGAAGCTAGTGGCATTTCCCATTGATCCCTGTTTAAGGCGTACAGGGACAAGCTTCAAATCTATGCGGTCAATCTTTCCTTTAAAAGTTAATTCTGAAGCCTTATCCTGTTTAGCGGATACAGATATTAGCTTGACCAGTTCGTCTTGTGCGCTGAGATGTACCTTCCTTTCCAGATACGTGGGGATATAACCCGTTTGTTTGATACGATCCAGGTCCCATGTTACAAATTTTGTCAGATAATCGAGGATTTCCTCTTTTTTGTTCTCCCAAAGAATCGGGTATGGGATTGGTATCTGTCGTTCAATGTCGGTGAAATATTTTTGGGCAATACCATGCAAAAGTTCAATGGGCTTTATCTCTTTTGCCTTTTTGTAAAAATATCCTTTCTCTATCAAATAACCGTAAAAATCCTTTAAAATACCATGATAAAGGCTGCCGAGATCCACGGCTGCTATTACATCAATCTTTTCCGGTTCTTCCAGTGATTCCAATTCGAGTACTTTCCCCATAAAAAACTTAAACGGACAGGTACCAAATGACTCCAGGGCAGTAGGACTAATGCCACGACATGCCCGCTTTTCCCACCACTGAGACATATCACCGACAATCCCATCATATGCCGTCAATAGATTTTCATGACTCTCTATAAAACCCAAGGCCAATTGCGAACGAGCAAAGAGAACCGGATTGTTCCCAAATGCCGTCATAAAACTTGTCCCTGTATGTCTTAAACAGGGATAGACGGGATGTATTCGGTCAAGTGCCATCCGAATCCCTGCTTCCTTTGGAGTAAGCAGGGAAATTTCTTTCCCAAAAAGTTTATCTTTAATCCCACGCGGCACGTAAATACTATGATCTTGAAAATCATTCCTCGTTGTGGATATGGTTTTAACCTTTTGAAGAATATCCATAAGGTAATGTGACTGAACCTTCGGTTTTCCTGCTTCATCCGAACGTTCGTAGAGGAGATAAAGCCGTTCCCGTGCGGCATTCAACAGGAAGTAAAAAAGCAATCGTTCTTCTTCAAAGCCTCTAAGCTTTTCTGGAATAAGATTTCCCAGCACCTCAGAGAGCCTGCGGCGGATATGATCTCTCATAAACGGTTCTTCGGAAATAGCACGGGGGAATACCTTTTCGTTAAGACCCAAAATAAACAAGGCGCGGAATGGAATACCCCGAGCCGACATGGCATCCAGCACCTTTACTCCCCTGCCGTTCTCCATACCCACGGGCAAACCTTCCTGCCGGCATGCATCCAAGAAGGTATCCACAAATTGATCCTGGGTTACTTCTTCATTCAAACAGTCCAGGGTACAAAGTGTATGGAGTAATTCCCATATTTTGTTTATTATCAGTTGGTCTCTTTTTTGGTCATCAGGATTCATCCCTTCAGAAGGGATATTGATGTAGCTCTGGAGAAAATGAGCTATACTGCGACTCATAGCCGCCCACGATGCCTTTTCAGGAATAGAAGACAGGTCAGTTGTTAATTTACGGAGAATTTTTTCGAGAAATTCAATTTGATTTGTCGGGATACGGAAGTGTCTTCCTGTTTCTTCTTCATCTGAAAATACACTTTCCACCCCCTCTTTATCCTCCCCTTGCGAAGGGGGGGTAGTTCTGTTCTCTTTTGGTAACAGTTCCCCCCCTCCCCTAACCCCTCCCACCAGGGGCGGGGAATACTCATTGTTCCCTTGTATTCCTCCCCCTGTCCCCCTCACTGAGGGGGAGAATGTCCTCCCCCTGTCCCCCTCCGGAGGGGGAGAAAGGGGGAGGTTTAGGTGGGGATGAACTGTTACCTTTTTTGTGACACCTTTTGACATATTTGCTGAATTATCCAAGTCCAGCGTTTCCTCTGCCATGGATTTTGCCTGTTCAAGTCTTGATAACCAACACTCAATACCACCCCGAATACCCAATCTCCTGCTCAGGATATCCCAGAGATCAGGACGTGGAGTAACTCCTTTATGCTCAAACGCAGGTATCTTGAAGTAAGGCGAATTCAGCAATTCAACGACTATAGGTCGATAATAATCTTCCCGCTTCAAGAGGAGTATTTGACGAATGACCTTTACCAGTGGATATCTTTCCAACGGCTCATGTATGCTGGTTGTAAACGGAATATAGTTTTCCTGAAATATTTTGCTGATGGCATCGGTGTAAGGTTCAAGCGTCCTCGCAACCACTCCAATTTCATCCATCTTATAACCTGCTTCCGCCAATTGAAGTATCTCCTTAGCGACAGTCCATACTTCGTCCCTTTTGCCTGAGGCATTAATAATGTGCACGTTCGCCAAGTATTGGGTATTATCTGGATTCTGGATGGTTCGGCTTTGCTCACCACAGGTTTCAGATGGTTCGACTTCGCTCACCACAAGTTTTGGATTTCGGAGTTCACCCTGAAATTCACGCACATGAGCATTATCTTTGAATTGGGAATTCATAAGGCAAGAAAACCCTGTAACTGGGTGTAGTTCCTCTACATCACGCGCCAGCCCCAACACAAATGACTCAAAAAAGGGTTTTGCATATTCAAAGGATGGATGTTTCTTTTGGTAAGGCAGAAATAGTACTGCAGGATAAGACTTAAAAATCTCACCAAAAAAATCCTGTTCGACACCGGTAAGATCATAGAACCCATACGCCAGAATGTATTTAAAATTTTTAAGGAATTTCGAGTCCTGCACGCATGAAGCAGCCAGATGATAAACATCGGCATCATAATGGGATATATTTAAGCTCTTTAATTTTTGCTTGAACAAATCATACAGATTGATTACTCCGTTGAGTTTCTGTATTTCAGCGCCCTCGACAAAACCTTCCTTAATAGCCTCCTTTACACTATCGATATGAACATTTGCGTCAGCAAGGTCTTGTATAACCTGATAGAGAGACCTGGCAAGCGCCGGCAGAGACTGTACATTTTTAAAGAGAGGCTCGCCGTGTGTATGCTGCTTCAATAATCCTGCAATAAGGTATTCATACACAACCGGCTGCCGGACAATTTGGCCAACATCCGCTCCAGATCGTCTGCATATCTCGCTTGCAAAGACAGAGAAGTTCATAAAGGAAATATTCATAAAACCCGTCTCTGTATATGTCGAACCAGGAGAGGCATCTTGTCTCAGGGCCAAGCGTTCCTGAAGCCGGTTCAACATCCAGTTTGTGGGTGCAACAACGGCAACGGGCGCTAATGGGTCATCCTTTTTCAAAGCCTGGATGGTATTTACAAACGAGTTTTCGAGGGATGGGTGATATTGTCCAATCTTTACAGATAACATAATTACCGTTTGAGAAAATATTATTAGGGAATTATTTTTTAGAATTTATTATAATCACACATGTTTGATTTCTACAAGGTATTTCCAAAGAATAGGAAAAATTTCAAATGCCGAAGAAACCTTCTCTTGCTTCTGGTTTCTGGCATTCTTTACAAATTACAAATTTCGTAACAATTTAAATTTTTGAAAAATCCAGGGAAGAACAACACCGTGGAAAAACAGTGTAACCCCGGCAGGGGTGACCTGTTTGTAGAAATCAATGTAAAAAGAGAAAGAAAACTCCGTAGGAGCGGCCTGTACTATGCCTAATACCTATTCACAAATTTACATTCAAATTGTTTTTGCCGTAAAAGACAGATTGAATTTAATTCAAAGCCAATATCGGGAGGAATTGCATAAATACATCACAGGCATTGTGCAGAACCGTGAACAAATAATGCTATCCATTTTTTGCATGCCCGATCATACCCATTTGCTGGTTGGGTTAAAACCATCCATTGCCATTTCTGATTTGGCAAGAGACATAAAAGCCGGTTCTTCAAATTTCATCAATGATAAGAGATGGGTACCAGGCAAATTCAATTGGCAGGAGGGATTTGGGGCATTTTCTTATTCCAGAAGCCACATAGACGCCGTTATCAAATACATTCTCCATCAGGAAGCGCATCACAGAAAGAAAACTTTCAAGGAAGAATATCTTGGGTTTTTGAAGAAATATGAAATCAAATATGATGAAAAATATTTGTTTGAGTGGATAGAATGAACAGACCGCTCCTACGGAGCTTGCTTTGATATAATTGCATTTATTCTACAAACAGATCACCCCTATTGGGGTTGCGTTGTTCATTTTTTCCCCTGGATTTTTCAAAGAGCTAAATTGTTACCAAATTTCTATAATTTATTTAACCGTACTATGAGGTAATTTTTATGGAAGCATTTTTATTGGCCTTGCTTACCGCATTTATCTGGGGATTCGTACCATTCTTAGAAAAGATTGGACTCTCATCCGTCGAACCCACAGCCGCATACCTGGTCAGATGTTCAGGGGTTGTGATAGGCGCGGTAATGGTCATTTGCTTTTACAGCCCATTTCCATCCATTGGGAAGATGGGGATCAAACCCATCTTTTTCCTCATCCTTGCAGGCGTTTTGGCTGGATTTGTAGCACAACTGGTATTTTACAAGGCGCTCAAGGCAGGCGAGATATCCCGCATTATTCCCATCACAAGCTGCTATCCTTTATTCACATTTCTCCTGGGATGGATGTTTCTGGGCGAGGAGGTTACTTTATCTAAAGTAATTGGTATGCTACTTATTTTAGGTGGAATATTCCTACTTAAATAAATTTTATGATATTGAGCATTCAGAGGTACAATCAGTTTTTTACGTAAACAAAAAGAGGTATTAAAAAGATTTAACAAACTGTTTGATTGTTTCTTCTGTCCATTGGACTGATACTTGTTCCTCTTCACAACGTTTAAATACTCCGTAATCACTGGTAAGCACAATAAAGTGTTTGTAAGAGCCGGTATTTAATTTGGCGATCTCAATTATACTTGTATCAACCGGACCCAGTTTGATAAGCATATCCGTGTTCATATCCACAATATGACGGGTATCTTCACGGAACTTTAACCGACACATTTGTGTCTGCACGAGCGTCCAGAAACGACGCTGTAATTCTATGGTGTTTCCTTCTGTGCGAAGGATATGTCCCTGAAGTTCAGCAATTACACCGGGAGAAGTTATCAAACGACCTTTATGTCGATCAAGAAAGGCGCGAAAGCCGTCTTTCAGTATTTCATCCTTTAGAGCCACGATTTGAATAGCATTCTTGAGCCAAGTTGAGTGGTACTGTTTATCACATTGCCAAACAAAAAAATCCAATAGCGGTCCCGTATCTAAAACAAAATATTCAGTGCGAACAATTCCTGCCATAGCAATTTATAAAAAACAAGCTTATATATTAGGAATAGGTGCTGCGGGAATGTCATACGTTTCACAAAGATGGTAGCTTTTCGCTTGTAACCAATTCATTAGTGCTTCGTCATAGTCGAACAGGGCTTTGCAGGCTTTATTTAGTATGTCAAATTCATGGCCACTATAAAACTTTAGGAACTCTACACCATATCGATCCCAGAATTTTGAATCAGTAAAGTGATCAGGAATAGATTCGATCTTATTTATGACATGTTCTGCAACAAGAAGTGGAAACTGTTCTTCTTGGTATGCACCGCCGGGATAAGACTGCCCAGCTGATAGATACTCATTCAAATAGCATTTAACCTTATTTACAAATCCTGGATTATCGGAGAGAATTGTAAATACCTCCTGAGCTGCGCTTTCAAGGGTATGTACAAGCTCATCATGGCCGGATAACTGTTCAGTAGCATCGGCATTTGCATTCAGAAAATCCCGGTAGACATGCCGAGCGGATGGTGAAAGATAGTTTTCTAATGAACGTATGAATTCTAGCTCCTTGTTGTAAAAACGAAATGTTACATTACCTTTACGTAAAAAAGATAGCTCAATCGGAATTATTTCCAGGAGAGGATTAATCACTCCGTAAACCCAGCTTGCTATGCGTGGGGAATGCTTTTTAGGTTTGGATTTGCTTGTCTTAGTCATTTTTCATTATTAATCGTAACTAATAGCTTTCGGTTAGTAACCATCTTTATTGTTAATAAAATCCTTCTTTCCGCACCAATGTTTTGCCTAAATAGCTCAGACTTCTTTTCTCACTATATCCGCTTTCATAAAATATTATGCCGAACTGGCAATTAAATTACACTTTCGTTAAACAAAGTCAAGAAAATTATATCATATTTCGGTAGCAAGCATATAAACAATATTTCTATAACGAGACAAGAAAATACTATCGAATCTATCTCATATATCATGCATGTCCTATCAACTCCTCCTTCATGTATATCTTATATAATTGGCTGTAAAGACCGCCTAGTCGCAACAACTCTTCGTGACTGCCTTCTTCCACCTTCTCGCCCTTGTTTAATACGATAATCTTGTCGCAATGGAGAATTGTGGACAATCGATGGGCAATGAGGATGGACGTCCTGCCCTGTGTAACTTTTTGAATGGCATTCTGGATTAAGACTTCTGAGATGGGATCCATGCTGGAAGTTGCCTCGTCAAGGATTAACACACGCGGATCGTAGATGATGATCCTGGAAAGAGAGATGAATTGCCGTTCGCCTACGGAAAGATTTGCTCCACGTTCGGCAATCTCCATGTTGAGTCCTCCGGACATGCGGTCTATAAAGGGCATTAACCCCAATGAGTCGATGATCTCCCATACCTTAGCATCTGGTATGGGATTGAACAGGGTAATATTATCCCGTAACGTGCCTGCAAATAAAAAGACGTCCTGGCTGACCAATCCGATGACGTGACGCAGTCCAA
>JANLHY010000049.1 GCA_024653795.1 Candidatus Brocadiaceae bacterium
TTAATTGTTTAATTTATTCTCAAAAATTTATTTAAAGAAAGTTTTTGTATGGGACAGACGACTATACCTAAAAAAGGAGTAAGGGCGCTTCTCGATCTGGATTGGTTACAACAAAATATTCGTTGCCAGCATCGATGTCCAGCCCATATGGATGTGCCTGGCTATATTCGTTTGATAAGCCAGGGCAAATATGTAGAATCTTACAAATTGATGAAAGAAACCAATCCGTTTCCTGCCGTTTGTGGATATATTTGTCCACACCCCTGTGAATCAGAATGCAAACGTGGTGATTTTGACAGACCTGTAGCAATAGATGCCTTAAAGCGATTCGTTACTGACTATATTTACAAGAACAAGATAAAACTTCCCCCTCCAAAAGTAGCACAGAGAGAAGAAAAAGTTGCTATAATTGGCGCTGGTCCTGCTGGATTAACGGCAGCAAATGACCTTGCGGGAATGGGGTACAAAGTGACTGTATTTGAAAAGGAATCCCAGATTGGCGGTATGATGATGTGGGCGATTCCATCATATAGATTGCCGCGTGAGCAGATAATGTTTGATGTGAGCCATATTCTGGCACGTGGAGTAGAGATAAAGACAAATACACCCATTGGTAGTCCGGGAAAGACAATTTCTGATTTATTAAAAGAAGGATATAAATCGGTATTTCTAGCGGTGGGTGCACAAAAGGGAAAGAGGCTTGAGATTCCTGGAGAAGAAGGAACATCAGGTGTTATGGATTGCCTGGAATTCTTAAAAAATGTAAATGCCGGTGATATGAGAAGCCCGGGTAAAAAAGTGGCGATAATTGGTGGCGGAAATTCGGCTATTGATGCGGCTAGGACGGCACAGAGGCTGAGTCCTGAAGTGTATATTGTTTATAGGAGGACACGGGAAGAGATGCCAGCCCTGCCGTGGGAAATAGAAGAAGCAGAGCATGAAGGTGTCAAGTTCCATTACTTAGCAGCGCCTGTCATGGTTTTAACCGGAAATGGAAAGGTAAAAGGGCTGGAATGCATTAAAATGAAGATGGGTAAGCCTGATAGTAGCGGTAGAAGAAGGCCAGAACCAGTTCCTAACTCTGAGTTTGTTATTGAAACGGATTGTATTATTACCGCAATCAGCCAGGAATCTGATCTGAAATTCCTAGGAGATAATCATGGATTAGAAGTCACCAAATGGGGAACGATTGCAGTGGATGAAACCCTTATGACAAATAAGAAGGGTATTTTTGCGGGTGGCGACGTGACGTTGGGGCCAAGCACTGTCATTGAATGTATTGCACTTGGGCATTTAGCTGCGAAGTCAATCGATAGTTACATTAGAGGGGAAGAAATTCAAGAACCGAAGAAAAAGGTTTGGGTTACTCTTTTAGATAATGAATTTAACTTGAGAGAAGAAAATTACGATGCAATCCCACGCGAAAAAATGCAAATGTTGCCTGTGGTAGATAGGCAGGGTACTTTTAATCTTGTAGAGCTTGGGCTTAATGAATCTCAGGCAAAAGTTGAGGCTTTGCGTTGCTTGAAGTGCGACCTTAATATTAATGTTGAAACGAACGAATGTGTACTCTGCGGCCGATGCAGCATGGTATGTCCTGTTGGGGCGTTAAAGCAAGTTGAAGTTTCTGATGAGAGCAAAGCGTATCGGCCTTATGTTAGTAAAGATGGTATCGTAATAAAATATACTGATATGTGTATTCGTTGTGGAAATTGCAAAGATTGCCCTGTAAATGTAATATCCTTAAAGCGTGTGCTTTGGAAACCCAATGATGAAATTAATAAAATGATAGAAGAAACGGAGGAATAGGAGGATAAAATTTAATTATGTGGGGAGGAAATAGCTTGAAATGTAATGTGGAGAAAGGGATATTCAAATGAAATTAATTTCGGATTTAATAAAGAAAATTACGGACAATGAAATTTGGAAGTCTGTATTTCGCCACGGTTACGCGGATACCCCCAGGAATAGGGTTCTTCAAATCATAAGTAACGTATGGTTACATTTGCATCCGGCTAAGGTACGGGAGCATGGCACAAAGATCCGTTTTACTTGGTGTATGGGAGGA
>JANLHY010000052.1 GCA_024653795.1 Candidatus Brocadiaceae bacterium
CTTAGTCCCCAGCCTGAAGGCTGGGGTTATTCTGTAGCACGGGGGTTCATCCCCCGCTATTTGCCTGTCTGCGTGCGGACACGCACAGGCAGGCCGACCGCGCTACGACAGAGTTATAACTCCGCCATTTATGGCGGAGATTATATCCGCAATATCAATGCGGCTTTAGCCATGACTTCCAAAATTGTAAAAAAACTCGTCGGCGGGTTCAGGTTTGCAACCTGAACCCGTGAGTTTATTGGTATAATAGCGCTATGTGCAAATGATGGCGTAAATAACAATATAAAACGTAGGGTTCACGTTACAAACGTGAACCCGCAATGAGACTCCACAATTCCCCTCTTGGGAGGGGTAAGGGGTGGGTCCCTTTCCCCGTTTTCACGAGGACAAGGGTCGTGAAATCTCAGTGAATATCTCACGAATTACCGCCTTACCCACCCCTAAATCTAAATCCCCTCCCAAGAGGGGACTTTCTATCTTGATTATGGAGCCACCCATGCACCACCCTCAGGCGGAATAGGTGGCACTTGGATAATGGTACTAGGCACCGGGGCTGCCTCTCTCCTTAACGGGAATCCTTCCCATACCGGCAAAGCAGTTGCGCCATACATATCCATTGGCAGACGCATTACTTGAAGGACAGGCCCTACAATTTTCATGAAATCCCTTATATTTCCTATTGCATTTTTAGCCACATAAATTATATCTCCGTTCTGCAGAGACACATTATTCCTGAAGTCTCCTCTTGTATAAATATCCCCGAGATTAATCTTAAATGCCTCCGGTTTGGTTTCATCTCCCCTGATGATCATAGCCTCGTTGGTTTTAGCATAAAAAGTGGGGCCTCCTGCCTTGATAACGGCGTCCAGCAAAGAGATACTGGCGTCATATGCAAACATGCCAGGACTCCTCACCTCGCCAAAGACATAAACCCTGTTCTTGATTTCTGTTTTGTAAGGGATATATAAGACATCGCCGTGGTCGATCTGCACGTCCTGCCTGAAGTCACCCTTAAAAAGGGCGTCAAATACATTCAATACATAAGTCTTTCTGTCCCTTGTCAGCTCAACGTGTGTCAGGTCAGCATTTGTGAGGTAGCCGCCAACCCTTGATATAAATTGTGTAAGCCTCTCCTGTCCATAAAGTATATACGTTCCGGGCCCTGTCGGCTGACGCGAAAGATCCCTGACCGCTCCAAATATACTGGCGTTATACGCCCTCTTTTCAGGGACCTCCACTTTTACTCTAGGTACTTTGATAAACTGTTTCAACAGCGTTTCAAACTCAATTTCCGCCTCTGTTGGTGTTAAACCAGCGATTTTAAGGTTAGTTATATACGAAAAAGATACCTCCCCTTGCGGCGAAAGCGAGACTTTGTACGTATTTTCCTTGATTCCTTCCCAAAAAGTTACAGACAGCGTATCACCCGGTCCTATCCTATATTCCGGGATATTGTTAATCACCTTAAATACCTTATACTCCTTTGCAGGTATTAACACCTCGCTTTCACCAAACGGATCAGTTGGAGGCGCTGCAGACGCTTTGCCCTTTTCTTCCTTTTTAACGTTAATGTCTTCTATTTCGCTCTTATAAACAATCGCAATATCCACCCTTCTGTTTTTCTGCATAGAATTGCCGCCCGGATAGTTAGTCAAACCGTCTCCAAAGCCTGAACGCTCTATCCCGTTCTTCGGTATACCATTATCCAGAAGATATTGTGTGACACTCTTCACGCGCCCATCTGAAAGACTCTGATTATTCGGGAATTCCTCTGTCGCAATCTCTCCCGGTTCAGCAAATCCTTCAAGCCAGACAAGAGTGCCTTCGGTCTTTTTGAGGAACGCTATGAAATTATTTAAAACTACGATTGATTCAGGCCTGAGATCAGCCTTGCTGGCGTCAAAGAAAACGGCAGTGGAAAGTACCTGGATAACAGTCGGTTCTTTGCAGGGCTTCTCAAACGTACCAAGCTCTGCTTTGCCTCTTAACCATACCTTAATACCCTCACCGTGTGACGCCGCAATAATATCCGGCTCCAGGTCGCCGTTCAAATCCTTACAGACAACATCAAAATAATATCCGTCCTTTGGCAGTCCTTCATTCTTAACAATCCATCTTCCTTCACATCTTCCTTCACATCTTCCTTCACATTTTCCTTCACATTTTCCTTCACATCTTCCTTCACATCTTCTTTCAGGGTCTTTCTGCTGATACCAGAGAATAATGCCGTGATTGTCGTTTGATGTGGCAATTATGTCCATTAGGCCATCTCCGTTAAGGTCACATGCCGTTGCCTTCCAGAAGCTGCCCTTCTCCGTAAGCATCTCGGATATTGGAAACTCTCCCTTGCCGTCGCCGTAGTATATCTGCACACCATTAAAATTAGAAGCAGCTATAATATCAAGGTTGCCGTCCACATCGACATCGGCTATCTCAACACGCCAGAAGGAACCTTTCGTTAGTACTGGCGCTGGACCTACAGACCACCTGCCGTCTCCCAGTCCGAACCAGACCCTCAACGAGCCTGTTTCAACCCCCCAGCCAGCGCCGACTATGTCAAGCTTCCCATCCTTATTCAGATCCGCCACTGCAACGTCCTTATATATTCCTGAACGCGTTGGCCCGGTTTCATGAATAAAATTCCCCTCACCATCTCCCAACCAGACCTGTATCCCGCCAATAGATGCGCTGGAAGTATTCGCGGCTATAATGTCTAAATTGCCGTCCTTGTTTATATCTGCCAGTCTTAACCCCTCAAATAATTCCTTTTCCGAGACAGGTCTCCCCGCTCTGAACTGTCCGTCCTCGTTTATCCATACATGGACTCCTTTTGTGTCTCCAATGCTGGAAAATACAAGGTCAGGGTAGCCGTCGTTATTGACGTCTCCCGAAGCCATCGACCGGACATATGCCCTTATATGGAATCTCTGCCTTCTCTGCCAGTTTCCATAGCATTCTCCCAACCAGTAAAATATATCGCCCGGCTCGGTTGTGCCGCCGATTATGTCAAGTTCGTACTCAGTATCTAAATTATCAAAATTATCAAC
>JANLHY010000053.1 GCA_024653795.1 Candidatus Brocadiaceae bacterium
TTCGGTATCGCCTTCTGCAAATACAAAATTAAAAATTGTTGTATCAAGGTAATACTTTATCTTTTTCAATGTTACCTCTTTTGACTATTTTAGCATGTTATCTGCCTATGCGGGCAGCCTTTTAAAGAAAATATGGGAAGTGTCCCCCTTATTTACTGTAACGCCAACCTTCAATCATAGCCAAAAGGAGGAGGGCAATAGAGATAACTATCGCTAAATTTTTGTTCTGAATTTGGGTTCCTTTTTGGAATAACATATCATCAATACCGATGGAACACCTTTTTTTTGATCCACAAAAAAATAGAAACAAGAATAGCAATAGTAGGGATGATTAAAATAAGAATCAGTCCAATTTTCCAATCTCCAGTAGTAGGTCGAGGCATGCCGTGGGTTACATTTGCACCAAAAGCGGCTAGAGCATATGACAATACTGGAGCACCAATGCCATAAAGAAAAACTTGCCCAAATTTTTTCCATCCCTTTGATTCAACCTGTTTATACTGCATTATTTCACAAAAACGAATAAATCCACCAAACATTATCAATGTAGCTCCGGAAACCACCATTGGAACAATAAAGAAATAAATCCACCATGCAAATTTGAACCAAAGTGAAGGGTGGATAGCAAAATAGTAATCAACCAAGAAACTAAGAATACCTGCATAGATAACAATTATGAATGATGCAAGAAATGGATAAAAAATAAATGGCAGTATCCAAAAATAATGTAGCCATCTGATTCCAAAAATTGTTAGTTTATTGTTTCCTAAATCCAAATCCTTGTCCGGGGAGTAAAATTTTTCTCCAATGAATCCGCCGAATATACTAGCAAGGATTATGAGTAAGAGTTGAATAAATGCATAAAGTTGAAATGAAATGCTCCCAATTAATTCATCTACTCCTTTTATAATTGCAAATACCAGAATACCTGTGAATATGAGTATGTAAATGGAATTTGCTAATAGACCAGTCCAAATTCCTTTCTTTCTGCCTAAAAAGGCAGCTACACCGGCGGCAAAAAGAGAAATTATTGTAAGAACAATCAATTTAAATATAATTGAAGACTCATAATTTATTTGAGCTATCTCGACATCTATTTTTTGAACCATTGCCGATATTTTAGGAATGGTAAATCTAAAAGCGTTATCAATATAACCACCCAATATAAGTCCAAAGAAGGCAACTCCAATTATTCTTTTCGTAGAAGTTTTTACTTCATTAGTTATAATATTGTTCATATAAACTCCTTAATTATTAGGCACGGCATGGCGTACAACGTTTGCAGGCTAAAAGAAGTGCGATAGCAGTTGGATGAAATCTTTTAGCCGATGTTATCTGTCGTTGAAAGCAAATCTTTTTCTAAAATGAATTTTGAAGATTTGTGACCCCTCTCACTCTCCAATTTTGTTGTCTTGTCGTCAAGTTTCATCTATGGTTCTGTAGTTTTTTTATGCTTGCCACTAACTACTTCATATCCGAACTGTTTTGCTTTTTGTCCGGTTTTGTGATTATAGACGAAGTATTTCGTTTATCCCAACTCTAGCTGAAAAGCCAGAGACACCTTTCTCATGACCTTTTCTTCTTTTTATGTATATCGGCATTTCGGCTAACGTTCGAGCAACTACGCCGTTGCAACAAGCAAGGGTTACCTAAACCTTTCCTGCAGTTGAACGCTGACTCCTTTTAAACCTTTTTTGTAATTCCTCCGATTTCTTTCTGATAAATTCAATCTTTTCCTCAACTGAAAGTCCCTTTGTTTCTTCAAATTGTTTATCCCTAATCTTACGAACCATTTCAACGGCTTTCACGGCCATATGTTGTTACCTCCCTCGGTGAATAAATCAAAATCTGTTTATAACCCATTTCAAGATTTACAGCGTTAAATTCCTGAATCTTTTCAAAATGAACAATATGTTTAAAATTCCAGATAACGTTTCGAGTGTTTGAGAATGGCAATGCCTTTGAATTTCACCCTCGAGCACTTTGTTATCTGCCTTTGCGGGCATTTTCTTTTAAAATGAATAATGAAGGTCCCTCACCTCTGCCCAAACCCCTGCGTGCAGGGGGGGTATTATCTTAATTTAGAAGCATACTTTTCCCTTACATGCGTATTTATAAAACTATTTAGCCCTTCTCCGTTAATAGCCAAACTTTTCATTATTTGAATATTTTGGCTACCTGCACTACTATTATTGTATAAGTAGACAGAGCCATCATTGAATTGAACTTTGATATAATCATCTCCGATTTCAAAAGCCGAAACACCAGAGTCGCCACCTGAATTTTTGTATAGTTGCATAGTTTTAATGATTAATTACAATTTTTACTTGATTTACTCTTTCCAGTCATATTTTGTTTTGTCGCACCCGCACCTGATTTTTTTTGCAACGGTATCATAATTTTTTATTGAAACTTTTGGTTTATTGCAATCAGGGCATTTACAATTAAATAATTTTTCCAACTCTAAAATGTCTGCCCAAAACGCTTTTAAGTCACCAAGTTTCGGATTAATAGGATTGTCGTGAGACAATAAGTTTCCCAAAAGGGATGAGTTAGCAACTCTATCAATAATTGGAATTTTGGCTTTAAGTTCTGAACTGCTTTTATTGATTTTCAGTTTCAATTCGTTTAACAATTCATCTGGCATACGCTTCTCATTAATGTCGTTGAATTTAAAACTAACTTTAACATCTAAGTTTAAGCAAATATCTTTCAAGCTATGTTCCAGATATTTTCTGATTGGATTTCCAAGAAAATCAATTGAACTGTTTACAATACTTGTTTCAATTAATTCTTTCAAGTCGTTTGGCTTTTCTTCCAAGTGTGTGCCTTTGCTATCTGTCCATTTGATTTCATTTATTAGCCAACTTCTCTTTTTTGCTAATTGTCGCACATATTGAAACCATTCTTCTTCGTGGGTAAGCAAAATAATTTGCCAGTAAGCAAATTCTTCAAATAATAAATCAGCAAACCGCTTTCTGTGATTAGTGTCAAAACTGGATATAACATCATCCAATACTAAAAACTTGTTCTCCTTGTTAAATGCAATAACTGACGCTAAGAAAAAAGAAATACCAAAACAGTTTAAATGAGATTCACTAAAATATTTCTGTGGAGGTGAAACCCAATTGTCCTTATACTTATATTCAATAGTAATTCCGTTGAGTTCATCTTCTTCACCAATTGTAACTATTCTAATTTCTTGAAACAATTCTCCTGGATTCATATACTGGTAATAATCATTGATTGTTCCCGAAAATGTATTGATGAAGTTTTGAAGTCCATCTTTTTGCTTCTTTACAAATTCATTGTAAATTATCTCCAATGAATTCTTTTGTTGTTCAAGTTTTATCTTTTCAACTTCAAATTTCTTTATTTTCAGAAAGGCTTCTTTTGCTGCTGAAATATTAGAGTATAAAACTGTGGTGTTGTCGTTTTTTAAGGATGTCTGAATTTTTGAAATTCGGTCTGTGATGCTTGTAAGTATTGCAAAGTCTGTGCTTTTAAGTTTTAAATCTTCTGCTTTACTTAATTTGTTTCCTGATGTTACTTTTTCGTTTCCTGCTTTTTGGTATTCCGTTATTTTTAATTTTAAATCATTGAGTGCTTTTTTGATTTGCGAATTAGAATTGTCATCTAAAAGAATATCGGCACTGATTGCTTCAATTCTTTTTAATCGTTCGGTTGAAATAGTAATAACCGCTTGCTTTGCATTGTCATAAGATGCTTTTTTCTTTGTTGATTCTTCAATCTCTTTTATTCGGCTCTTTATTTCATTTTTCAAATCTTCAATATTTTTAGGTTGCAAGCAAAGGGGGCAGCTTTCTTCTTTGTGATATTTTTTAGTCAATACTTCATTTCCAACTTTCAGCAAATCCGCTAAATAGGTTTGCATTATACTTTGAACATCATTAGCGATAAGCTCAAATTCCGAATAGTATTTAGTGTATTCCTTATCAATAAAATCTATTTCTTTTTGTAGGTTACTAAGTGAGGCATTACAGTTATCCAAAAATTTCAACTCAAGTACAAGTATATTATTGACTGGAGTATTTAAGTGATTTAAAACTTTGTCAATATCTGCAATTGACTTTACTTCAATTCCAGTTTTCTTTGGTTTTATTATTTCATTTATTTTTTCAAATAAATTTTCTTCTTGGCTAACTGCCGCACCAATCTTATCAATTAAGGTTTGCTTTTGGGTGGTCATTTGGGCTTCAAAATTTTGACTTTTTATTTCTGTCTTTACAGAGCTTAACGCTTTTTTAAAAACATCTTTTGCTTTTGTTACTTCTGAAAAACCGATGATGTCGGATAATATTTTTAGTTTATCACTTTTCGTTTGGTCAATAAAATCTCTCAAAAGCTGATATCGTAGTATTAAGTTTTCGCTTCCCGATTGAGATAAATAGTTTTTGAACTCGTCTGTTGTATTTGAGAATTCAGAGGTTAACTTTTCTCTCTTAAAAAATATTTTTCTTTCGCTATCTAATGCTGTTTTGCTACAATTTATGCTAATTGAAGATGATTTGCTTTCGTCCAAATAGGAATTTCTTAAGGCATCTTTTAAATCAATTTCACTATTACTTGATAAATGAGAAACTCTATCTGTGTAATACCATTCTATCGAATCAGAAATACTGCTTTTACCAGTTCCACTATCACCGTAAAGCAATATTGATTTTTCATTTAATGGTAATATGAGTTGATCCTTAACACCACGCAGTCCATTAATGTCAAGTTGTTTAATTTTTATTCCCATTTTGCTCTCTTAGTTCTTGTAGTTTGTTTATAACTTTTTTCTCTGTTAGATTGTTCTCTTTATAAAGGTCTGCTAAAGATTGAGCCAAATTCTTGTCCACATTCTCAATGTTTTGAATGTTATTGAAGAAGTCTTCTAAAATTTCTTTTCCCGATTTAACTTGGTTGTCCATATTGGTTTATTTAAAGTAATTCCAATTTATTTTGAAATTAGTAGTTAAGGTATTGTTCAAAATTTCAAAACCTGTTTTGTTGTTGCATATCGGATACACTCCGAAATGCTCTACAAAGTTTAATATAAAATAGCTTTCAAGGTCTTCAATTCTAAAACTCCAATTTTCTCTAAGCATTTCAAAATTGATGTAAGTAAAAAGCAAAGGTTCTATTTTTCTGTAATTTACTAATCCCACATTTTTTGATTTACCCTCAAAGTGTCCAATCAATCTGCTTCCTATGCTATTAGTTTTCTTTTCGCTCATTCCAATGTATAAAAGTTTTGAAGTGCCAAAAGGATATTGAATGCTAATTGACTTGCTAAAAATAAAATACAAACCTGCTATTCCATTTAACGGTCTGATGTTGCTTGGCTCAAATGTTTTAGGAGTATCAAAATATATTGTGATTGTCTGCATATTGTCTGTTAAATGAACCTCCCCGCAGCAAGCTGCGGAGGAGCGTAAAGGGTCGCATCTTAAATAATAAATATTGATATTTTCTATTGCGTTAATATAGCGATTTCTAGCCAATTATTTATGATTTAAGATGGGTGACCCTTGCCTCTATAAGGATATTATTGTTTTAAAAGAGCCCATGAATGACGCTAAAGTGTGCGAAAGGGATTTCGTATGTTTCGTGTTTTTCGTGGGTAAATTGAAATTACTATACATCCAGTTATTAGGATTTACGTCGTTGACTTCATTCTGCTCAACCCAAACTACATTTACTATCAATTACAAGTCCAATACAGCTCTTATTGCATCTGCTACCTTCCCCATCGTGGTTTCATCCAATTTCCCTATCTTTTTAATCAATCGCTGCTTATCGATTACTCGAATTTGTTCACAAAGTAAAACTGAGTCCTCTTTAGTCCCTTCGCTACCTGCTTTAATAGACACGTGACTTGGTAATATTTCTTTGCGTATCTTTGTTGTAAATGGCACTATGACAGTGTGAGGGCTGTGAGGATTTGCCCTATCCGTCTGATAATAAGTACAGGTCTTATTCCTGCCTGTTCGGTTCCCTGGGTAGGCGATAAATTTGCCAGCCAGATTTCACCTCGTCTTATTTCCATTGGACTTGACCTTTGGCCAACGCCTCCTCGTAATTTTCTAACTGCTCAAGGTAATCCCCAACTTCTGAAAGTTTACTTTCTTTTGACAAATCCTCATCCAAAATCGTCACTATAACCCTGATAGGGAATTGAGGTATTTCAAAGTCGTCTAAATCAATTTTTCCATTGGGTCTGATAATGCCTTTTACTGTTTTCAGCATGTGTATCACCTCCTATTTATTCTGATCTGCTACTAATTTATTTGTTTGCGCATTGTGTATATACTACCAATTTGGAGATATATCCACAATGCGTATATTCTCTCTCTGGCTGAATTGTCAGAAACACCATTCAAAGGTCAAGATATTTTTGTTTTTAAAAGAACCCACGAATGACGCTAAAGTACGCGAAAGAGATTTCGTACATTTTGTGTTTTTCGTGGGTAAACTAGGTCTTACTGAAAATCCTCTTCTTTTTCTTCTCCGGCTCTTTTATTCCAAAAACGATGGGCAACATCTCATCTACCTTTTCCACAAATATGAAGTTCATCTCCTTCTTTGCATTTTCAGGCACTTCGACTAAATCTTTTTCATTTCGTTTAGGCAAGATAATAGTGGTAATTCCCGCCCTCTTTGCAGCCAGCACCTTTTCTTTGATGCCTCCAACGGGCAGCACACGCCCGCGCAGTGTAATTTCACCCGTCATTGCCACATGAGAAAGAACAGGTATTTCCTTCAAGAGCGAGATTAGCGCCATTGCCATTGTCACACCAGCAGAAGGACCGTCTTTGGGAATAGCGCCGGCGGGGATGTGGATATGGAAATCGTACTTATTAAAATCCTTGAAGGTAATTCCCAGTTTCTTTACTTTGGCACGAATATAGCTCATTGCCGCCTGTGCCGATTCCTTCATGACATCGCCCAATTGACCTGTCAGCATGAGCTTTCCCGTGCCTGACATGGAGGTAGCCTCAATAAAGAGGATGTCCCCACCGGCCTGTGTCCAGGCAAGACCTGTAGCCACACCAGCTTCAGAGGTCCGTTCCGCGACTTCTGAGAAAAACTTGATAGGTCCCAACAAATTGTGCAGTTGATTGGCTGTTACGGTTACTGATTTTTTTTCACCGGAGGCGATGTTCTTGGCTACCTTCCGGCAAATGTGGGCAATTTCTCGTTCCAGATTACGGATGCCTGCCTCACGCGTGTAATCACTAATGATTGCCCTGATAGCGTCATCCGCGATTGTGATTTGTTCTTTCGTGAGTCCATGTTCTTTGAATTGTTTTGGTATGGTAAACTGTTTCGCGATAAATACCTTCTCCTCCGCTGTGTATCCAGGGAGTTCCAGCACCTCCATCCTGTCCTTAAGCGCGGGAGGAATGGGATCCAGGATATTTGCAGTAGTAATAAACATCACATTGGTAAGGTCGAATGGGACGTCCAGATAATGGTCTGAAAACGCATGGTTTTGTTCCGGATCTAAGACTTCAAGCAATGCGGCTGAAGGGTCACCCCGAAAATCAGCGCCTAGTTTATCAATCTCATCCAGCATGAATACCGGGTTGTTTGAGCCTACCTTTCGCAGACCCTGGATAATGCGTCCTGGTAATGCGCCAATGTATGTGCGCCGATGCCCCCGAATCTCTGCCTCGTCCCGGATACCGCCAAGCGATATGCGTACGAACTTTCTCCCAATGGCACGAGCAATGGACATGCCTATGGACGTCTTTCCAGTACCGGGTGGGCCGACAAAACACAGGATAGGGCCCTTCATATCCTGCTTTAATTTTCGAACTGCAAGATATTCCAATATCCTCTCTTTGACCTTTTCCAGGTCATAATGGTCTTCATCTAATATCTTTCTGGCTGCCTGAATATCAAGACTATCAGTTGTACTTATCGACCAAGGAAGTGCAACTATCAGGTCAAGGTATGTCCTTGAAACAGTATATTCAGCAGAAGCAGTAGGCATTTTAGCAAGACGATTCAATTCTCTCTCAGCTTCCTTTTTGGCTTCTGGAGGCAATTTTGCCTCTTCAATTTTTTTAGTAAGTTCCTTTGTCTCGATAGTCCGCTCATCGCCTTCTCCCAGTTCTTCCTGGATAGCCTTGAGCTGCTGTCTCAGGTAATATTCCTTTTGCCCCTTTTCCATCTCGCTTTTTACCTGCGATTGTATCTTTGTGGCCATCTCCAATACTTCCATTTCGCTGGTAATCAAAGCTGTTACCTTCTGCAACCGGGCTTTTACATCAATGGCTTCAAGCACCTGTTGCTTTTCCGCTATACTAACGTTCAGGTGGGATGCAATCATGTCAGCCAAACGGCTGGGGCTGTCAATATTGACAATTGCTATTTTTAGTTCTTCAGGTAATGACGGCGCCATGGAGATCATACGAACAAACTGATCCGCAGCATTCCTTGCCAGCGCCTCTGTCTCCATGTCATGCTCAAGGGTATCTTCGAGAATGGTCACCTTGGCCTTAAAATAAGGGTCTGTTTGTGTATATTCGTCAATCCTGATCCTTCGGATACCCTGCACCAGCATCTTTGCTGAGTTATCCGGCATACGGAGCATCTGGAGAACTACCGCAGCCGTAGCATAATTGTACAAATCAGATTGTTTTACAACCTTGACTTCTTTATCTTTTTGAGCCACGAGCGCCAGGAACCGGTTACCGGCCAGGACGTGGTTCAAGAGCTTGAGGTCTCTTTCCGTAGAAACACTTAATGCCGCCACCATGCTGGGAAAAACCACGGTATCCCGAACGGGAAGGACAGGCATTTCATTTGGTATTTTTATCTTATCTGCTTTGCCTGTCTCTTCTTTATTAGCATCCAGTCTCGTTGATACTTTAGCTTCTGGCGGGTTTTTGCTTTCACTCTCTGTCATATAATCTCACACCGTTTCTAAAAAGTATTACTGAATATTAATCTTTATCGAAAACGTTTTTGTTGGCTGCTGTTCTGCCTTGGGCAAAATAACCACGAGAAACCCATCCTTATAAGCGGCTTGAATATTGTCCTTATTGATAGGTTTGGGAATAAAGATACTCCTCTCGAAGTATCCATAACGAATTTCCACCTGATAAAAACAGGTCTTTTCGTGCGGTGAGGTATCGTTTCTATATCCACTGATGGTGAGGATTTCGTCTGAAAAAGCAACTTGAATATCCTCAGATCGTGTCCCAGATATGGACATCTTCACCACGATTTCATCTGGAGTTTCATAAACGTCTGTAGGAGGCTGCCACGGATTTGACGAATCGGTAGGAATATTTTTATTAAAGACAAAGAACTCTGTAAATATCTTCTCGAGTTTACTCTGTTTCGCATCGGTTCTGTAACTGATACTATCGTAATTTGTTGTCATCTGAGACGTCTATACCTCCGTTTGGACTCTGAGACGAAAATTACTATAGCAATTTTTTTTTGTAAGTGCAAGGATTTATATAGCGCTTGAACGAAAACTAACAAAACTGTCATTTCGAGAGTATCGAGAAATCTTTTGACCATTGTAATTACGTAATAGTTCACCGCAAAGGCCTGCCCTCATGGAAATGGGGGGCGCGGAGAATGCAGAGCTGCAACCCCCCCAAACCCCCTTTGTTAAGGGAGACTTATGGAATTTCAAAGTTTGTAGTATAGTATACCAGACAACCCCCTCTATCCCCCTTAATAAAGGGGGCAAGGGGGTTGTTTGTCTTGTCTGATACTAATACATGCGGCTTGTTGAGGCTTATGAACGTTTAAATATTCAACATTGTGCTCAAAATATCAACTATAACGGATATTATTTCCTCTCGGGCAATGGGGAATGGAAATATTTTTCTAAACGCTTGCCCTTGACAAAGATTCTATTTGTCAAGGGCTTGTTATATACGCATAGTCTAAGATTTAAGGCCCGTACAAAAAAATTAAAAGATGCCAATCCTTCATAATTTGCAACAATGGCAACTATTTTGCGAAGACCTACAATTACAACTCGATGTTCATGTTCAAGGAATTTCAATCCCCGTTTACACGAGGACAAATCTTGTAGGGGCAATTCATGAATTGCCCCTACACATGCAAATAAAAATAGTTGCCGAAGTCCTAATATTTTCGCAACCTATGCCGATAATTAATAAAAGGTAATTATGAATCTCTTATTTTGTTATTAGAAAATGGAGGGGGTAGTCATGACCATTGGAAAGAAGATGTATTTATATTTTGGCTGCTGCAGCTTGATCCCATTTATTGTAATGGCCGTAATTGCCTACAATAATGCGAGTCGCTCGCTCAGGAAACAAGCAGAAAGTAATTTAGTTGCCGTGAGAGAAATCAAACGTAATCAGATTAATGACCGTTTTACGAGCATAAAGAATGATATTATATCATTCTCTGCTAACTCTACGGTGATACAGGCAATGGGAGAATTCTCAAATGCATTCAGTGTGGTGGGTGACAAACAAGTCAGAGATTTGTACATATTCAAGAACTCCCACCCGGTAGGGGAAAAGCTGAAACTCATGGACGCAGGTGACAACAGCGATTATACGTATGTTCACAAAATGTACCATCCACTGTTTAAGGATTTTCTGGAAAGATACGGGTATTATGACATTTTCCTTATAGATAGTAAGACCGGAGACATTGTGTATACGGTTTTTAAGGAGGATGATTTTGGGACAAATCTGTTAAATGGAAAATATGCCAAGGACAATATCGCAGCTGCCTTTAGTGGGGCAAAAGCATCTGACAAGCCTGACTTTGTGAAGCTTGCTGACTTACAGGCATATGCGCCTTCCCATGGAGCGGCCGCCTCTTTTATCTCATCTCCGATTTATAATAGAGACATGCAGATTGGCGTCCTGGTATTTCAAATAAATATAAAGCAGATTGACATTATAATGCAGGAAAAGTCAGGCATGGGAGAGAGTGGTGAGACATATCTGGTCGGAGAAGATTTATTCGCGAGGTCAAATTCAAGATTTGCGGAGAATATGGTATTAAAGCAAAAAACAGACACAGAGTCAGCTCGTGCGGCGCTTGGAGGTGAGACAGGATTTACTATAATGCCTAACTACAGTGGTACTCCTGTATTGAGCGCTTATACGCCGGTTGGCTTGGAAGGAGTTAATTGGGTTTTAATGGCAGAGATTAGTGAAGCCGAGGCGTTTGCGCCGGTTTATGCGCTGAGGAATTGGGCCTTAATCATCGGGGGCATTATAGCGGCAATAGTTGCGACGGTCTTGTTTTTAGTCACATCACAGATTACGCGTCTATTAAAGGGTGTTATTTCCAATCTCGCAGAGAGTTCAGAGCAGGTTGCATTGGCGGCTGAGCAGATATCAGCCTCCAGTCAGAGTCTTGCGGAGGGTTCTTCAGAGCAGGCATCTTCCCTGGAGGAGACTTCTGCATCTATGGAAGAGATGGCGTCTATGACACAGCAAACTGCTGATAATTCTAAAGAAGCAACTCAACTTGCCTCACTGTGTAATCTTACTGCGGAATCCGGCAACAAATCGGTAAACGATATGAATGTTGCAATGCAGGCTATTAATGGGAGCAGTAAAAAGATCGGGGACATCATAAAGGTAATAGACGGCATAGCATTTCAGACAAATCTTTTGGCCCTCAATGCCGCGGTAGAGGCAGCCCGTGCAGGTGAGCATGGGAAGGGTTTTGCCGTAGTGGCAGAAGAGGTGCGTAATCTGGCACAGCGGAGCGCAACCGCAGCAAAAGACACGACGGTATTGATAGAGGATTGTGTCAGCAAGGCTGATGCGGGCACAAAGCTTTCTGAAAAATGTAAGGAAGTTTTGACGGATATAGTAACAAACGTTAAAAAAGTAAGCAATTTAATAAATGAGATTTCCACAGCATCCAGTGAGCAATCAGGAGGAATTGATCAGGTATGTAAGGCAGTGCAACAGATGGATCAAATTACACAGCAGAATGCCGCCAGTGCTGAAGAGACGGCGTCGGCAAGTGAAGAGATGTCGGCGCAGGCACAGCAGATGATGGAACAGATCGGGATTCTATCGGCACAGGTTGGTGGTGGTAATGATGCAGTAACGTCTCAAACCCGCCGTGGAGACATAAGGCAGGAAACTCACAATAAACCAGCAAGAATAAATCCTCCTGTCTCCCGTTATAAGAAGCAAATACCAGGTAGAATTGAGGAGTCGTCTGTGTATTATGATAGGCCGACTTCCGATACAAATGGGAATGGGAATGGGAATAGAAAAAATGCCATCCCGCGCAAGACAGATCCGGAGGCAATAATCCCTATGAATAAAAACGAAGTGGAAGAACATGATGATAAACAAAACGATTTTTAAGTATGAAATTAGTAATGGAGAAAGGAGGTAAATTTAATTTTATAGGAATTTTCATTTTATTTATGCGGCAAGGGTGGCATGGAGCGTAAAATCCCACCTCCTCCCCCTGTCCCCCTCCGGAGGGGGATAAAGGGGGAGGAAAGGGTTGTAAACTTGTCCTCATGAAACTCGTCCTCGTGAATACGGGGAATGGGGAATAACTAAGGAAAAAACACAACCCCCTCAATCGTTCGACTGAGCTCACGACGAAGTCCCCCTTTGGTAAGGGGGACTAACTTTAACCAGTCTTTAATTTTTTAACTTTTAAAATTATTAGGAGGATATTGTGATGTTAAGAAGGATAATGTTTTTTGGATTGATTCTAGTGTTTTCCGTTGGCATGTCAACGGCCTGGGTCATCGCTGATAGCGAAAAAGATTTAGAAAAGCAGGCAGAAAACGTTGCAAAATTGTTGGTTTCCTGCAGGGCCGTTATCGCCGGAAACCAGGGTTTGTTTAATAATCCAGAAATAGGCGATAAAGGATTTACGGGAGATGTGTACGTAGCCAAGGTTATTGAACATTTTAAGAATGCAACAGGTGTGGAGATTTCAGAAGCTGACGCTTCTTCCTCTGATCCTGTAAAAAAGGCCCTCGGCACCTTGCTTGTTTCAACAAAGAGCGTAATAGATGAAAGTCAAACAGTATTAAATACAAAGGATAAGGGATTTAAAAACGTCATCCCTGCTATTGTAGGCAGACGTACCGGTTA
>JANLHY010000056.1 GCA_024653795.1 Candidatus Brocadiaceae bacterium
GGACGGTTAGAATATAATACCTCAGTTTGTTTTAGTCAATATAAAAAGGTTGTATACGATCAAGTTCAAAACTTTCTCACAGGGTGAAGTGGTAAGATAATAATGGCGCTGCTGATCGGTAGGGGCGGGGAGGACGTTTAATTTAACCTCTCATGTTTAATCCTTCATTAACAGGACGAATGATTCATCTCGTAAAATCTATAAAGAACAAATATATTAATGGTGGCTTCCGGGATTATATCCAACAGCATATATGTTATCTTTTCTATTTCCCCATATGCCCATTAATAGACAATCAGTACCGCTCTTTTGCTTTGTCCATTTTGTACCGTCATAAAAAAGTATAGTTCCTAAATCTCCTACTGCAAAGATGTTGTTACTATCAATAGCCCATATCCTTCTGAGCCAGTTATTTGTACCGCTTCTCTGGCTTGTCCAATTTATTCCTTCATGATGTAAAATCAGGCCATCCGCGCCCACCACAAATACATCGTTTGTGCCTGCTACACAGACACTCATAAGCCTTTTATTCGTATTCAAAACAAACTTCTTCCAATCCTTTCCGTTATAGTGAAGTACCGTGCCGTAATCTCCTACTGCATACACATTATCCTTATTATTTCCCCTGATATCACAAAGCCAGTTGATGATTCCGCTATTTTGTTCCTTCCAATTTTTCCCATCGTAATGTAATATTTCTCCTAAGGTACCTACAATAAATATATATTTTTCATTTAAACCCCAGATGCTGCTGTACCATGTACCGGTGCTAAACCCGTATTTTTTCCACTCCTTGCCATTGTAATGAAGGATAGCGCCATAATCTCCTGCGGCATAAATATTATCGTGACTGCTCCCCCAAATTCTGTTTAATTCGTAATTTACATAGGTTTTTTGTGTTGTCCATGACTTACCATCAAAATGGAGTATAATACCAAATTCACCGACGGCAAAGATATCATTCCAATCAAACCCGTAAATACTATTAAGCCACACGCCATGTCCATTATAGATACAGTCCCAC
>JANLHY010000060.1 GCA_024653795.1 Candidatus Brocadiaceae bacterium
CCCAGCACTCGCTACCCCTCCAACCACCAACGACAACCCCACCACCAACGCTCCTATCATTCCCTTCCCTTTCATCGCTTCTCCTTTACCTCCTAATTGTCTTTATAGGAATATAGACCTCAATCTTTACTAATACACTTCTTCAACTACATTGAGACGCATGCAATGCATCTCTACATTTTAAATATCCATCCTATACAATTTAATCATCTAAATTTGATAGCCACCTCCTTTCGTAAACTAAATTTAAATGTAAGCGGGTTCAGCTAAAGCGCAATAATTGTACCATTATATTGCATTTCTAAAATATGAAATGTAACTACTTATAGTAACTAACATTATTTATAAATCAAATCTACAGCATCATTAGAAATAAAAGACTACAAATGGTCACTTAGGAATGGATTCTATTGGTGTAGTAGTTCTATCTATTTAAAAATAGACGCCATAAGAGATATGACTATTTATGGTCACGAAGTGTCCTATAATAGTCATGCTATTATGACAGCACTTTTTCGAATAGTTGCAATTTTATCAATCTATTTCGTAGTGTTGTTCTTGGAATACCTAATATCTCAGCCATTTTAACTTGATTACCATTTGTTTTTTGATGTGCCCATTGGATGAGTTTCTTTTCAACTTCAGTAAGCGCGTCTTGCAAATTTATTTCTTGTTTATCGGACAAATCCATCGATAATAAATCTGTACATATATTATCAATCCTCCGCAAATATTCTGGAAGCGTTTCTATCGAAATACCCTTCGATTTAGAAAATGCAAGTGCGTGTTCAATAACATTTTCAAGTTCTCTAACATTTCCAGGCCAATTATAAGCCAACAGAACGTCTATCACTTCCTGCGAAACGTCCGGCAGTGCATCTTCATATTGAGAGACAAACTTCTTTAAAAAATAGTTAATTAAAAGCGGAATATCTTCCTTCCGTTCCCGTAATGGTGGAATAGTAATTGGCACCACATTCAACCGATAGAATAAATCTTCTCTAAAATATCCCTCTTTTACGTGTTCCAAAAGGTCTTTCTTCGTTGCGCAGATAATCCTGACATCAACACTCAGGGTTTCCTCGCCTCCAACCCTTTCAAACGTCCTTTCCTGAAGCACACGCAAGAGTTTGACCTGCATATCCAGCGGAATGTCATCCACATCATCCAAAAAAATCGAACCACCGTTTGCCAGCTCAAACCTTCCACGCCTGGTTTTTACTGCTCCTGTAAAAGCGCCTTTCTCATGTCCAAAGAGTTCACTTTCCAATATCTCCCTGTTTAATGCAGCACAACTTACCCTGATAAATGGACCATTTCTTCTCATACTATGGTAATGAATGGCGCCTGCTATTTTTTCTTTCCCCGTTCCACTTTCCCCTCGTATCAGAACGGTTGCCTCTCTCTCAGAAACGCTCTTTACGGTTTCAAGCACCCTTTTCATAGCCTCGCTATTTCCAATAATATTGCTGAACTCAAATTCAGATCGTATCTCTCTTCTTAGACGATTTACTTCAGCAGTCGTATTTTTATAGTATAGCGCTCTTTGAAGTTTGATAATTAACTCGTCGGTAGAAAATGGTTTTGAAATATAATCATATGCCCCTTCTTTGATTGCCGATACAGCGCTTTCGAGCGTCCCATAAGCCGTCATGATGACGACTATAATCTCCTGATTATGTTTTTTAATCTCTTTGAGAAAATCCATCCCACTCATGCCAGAAAGTCTCAGGTCAGTCACCACAACATCATACTCTTCGGATTTCACCATTTTTAATCCATCAATGGCATTATCTACTGATTTTACATTATATCCTTCTTTTTTTAATTGGCTTTCCAATGATATCCTCATGAGTTTTTCATCATCTACTATTAGTACCTTACCACTCATAAATCACTCCTCAATTTTTGGTAACAGTTCAGCTCACCGCAGAGAACGCTAAGATCGCAGAGGTTGTTAAAGAATAGACAGGGAAATTATGCGGATTCCTCCCCCTTTATCCCCCTCCGTGAGGGGGACAGGGGGAGGAATCCGTTTTTCTCTGCGTTCTCCGCGCCCTTTGCGGTGAACTATTACTATTTCTCATCATGTCAGGACTGCCATTTTTCTTACCGGTAAGCAAACAAAAAATGTCGTCCCTTCACCCACCTTACTTTCAACCAGTATATTTCCATTATGATCATCCATAATTCTCTTACTGATTGCAAGCCCTAATCCACTTCCCATTTCTTTTGTGGTAAAAAACGGATTAAATATTTTATTGAGAATTTCTTCTCTGATCCCAATTCCAGAATCTGTAATCGCAACTTGTATATTCGATGGTTGATGATCACAATAACCGGTCTTTATTACAAGGTTGCCACCACCTGGCATACTATCCAGCGCATTTACAATAATATTAATGATAACTTGTGAAATATTGTCTGCATCTCCATAAATATCAGGCAGTTCAGGTGATAAAACCTTCTCCAGGTGGATGCCTTGTTCTTTTATCCTGTGGTCTACAAACCGCAAGGAACTTTCAACAATTTCGTTTAGACTATGATTGGACATATGCGTAGAATACGGCCTGGAGAACGCCATCAACTGTTTGATAATTACTTCGATCCGCTGCAACCCCTCAGACATCAAATCGAGAAACTCCAGATTTTGTGATGTATTTCCAGGTTCTTTCTTCATCATTTTTACAAAATTCTGCAATCCTCCCAGCGGGTTATTTACCTCATGAGCAACACCGGCTGCCAATTCTCCCACAGCAGCCAGACGTTCAGCCTGAATCAGTTGCAACTCCATCCTCTTCCTCTCGGTAATATCCCTACAAATCCACTGAATTGTCTTCTTTGTACCATATTCAATCACGCTTGCACTTATACTGGTTGGAGTAAGCCTCCCATCAATATGCTGATAATCTATATTATCCAGCATCCCAGACCCTGCCTCGCTTATCGTTGTCCACAATTGTTTTGTCCTGTCACGATCATATTCAGGAACAATTTCCCATATCTTCTTTTTACTTAATTCATGTCTTGAATACCCTGTTATTTCCTCTGCTTTTTTATTTGAATCCACAATCGATGCCGAATCGGCATCGATTGTAAAAATAGCATCATTCGCAAGATTGATAGATTCTCTGTATTTTCCTTCGGATTCTCTCAGTTGCGCGGTTCTCTGGTGAATCTTCTGTTCAAGCCCTGCATAAGACTCTTCCAACTTTTCAGCCATCCTGTTAAACTCAGACGCAAGTATGCCTACCTCATCCCGTGATTTAATTAAAATACGATGCCCAAGTATCCCTTTCCCAATAGCATTAGCCCCCTGAACCAACTGAAGGATGGGATGTGTAATCCCGTGCGCAAGGATGAAAACGATAATTACGATAATCACTACACTCACGATCGCGAGGGTAATAACCTGATTTTTTAATTCCATGATGGGCATGAATGCCTCAGACGTATCCTGCTTTACAATTAACCCCCATTTCAACTGAGGTATATATCGGAAAGCCAGGAGAACGTCTACACCCCTGTAATCAAAAGCCTCCACAATGCCCTCTTCCATAGCATCTAACATAAAAGACTCAGGCACAACTGACTTCACAGGGATACTCATTTTTAACGCTGTATCCGAAAGATGCCGCGTGTTGTTAAGGAATATCAACTTATCCCCCTCTCGCCGCGCCAATAAGGTCTCGCCTGTTTCTCCTCTGTTTGGCCAGTCCTGGATCAATTGCTCAACAGAATCTTTTGTATTCACACGAATAAGTACGATACCGTTAATTACCTCTGTTTCTTCCATAGTAATCGGGTCTGCTTTTTTCATCGTGCCGAAGATGGTCATTCCAATTTGTTTTGTATAATCCGAATAGTGAATATCTTTAAAGGGAATTCCCTGATTTTCTAAAACATTGAGGTAATACTTGTAATCAAAATCTACTAACCCGATATTTGATTCGTTGGTAGATATTACGATTTCACCATTTTCTGCGTCCAGAATAGATATTTCATCACAATAGATAAATTTTCCCTTGAGTTCCCCTAAATATTCCGAAAGTCTTTTATAATAAACTTTACCAATTTCCGATTCTTTCATCCCCCCAATCGTATGAAATGCCTTCCTCAGGTAAAGCAAGTTAGAAAAAGACACTTCTAAGGATTTATTTGTCGAAAGAACACCAATATCAACAATTCGCTCCTGTAACCATGTACTAAGCTGCGTCTTCTTTAAATCCGCAATGGAAGTAAGCTTTTCAACCACTCTTTCGTTTAATGCCTTCTTTCCGCTGTTATACGCCGTACTGCTTACAATCAGGATAGGGAGTGTCGTCATGAGTATGAAGTAGCAAATAAGCTTAACCTTGATACTCTTAAAAAAACCAACAAAACCCTTTATCCTGCTACTTTCTTTAATCATTTTCAAATATGCTCCAAAAATTTCTCGTAACAGTTCCCGTGTATCGGTATGTGTAAATGGCGCATGACAACCCCCTTAGAAAAAGGGGGTTGTCTTCTGCTTTTATTTTGAGTCGGCTGAACTGTTACGGTTTCTTAACCTTTTATCAGAGATTATATTTCCGCATTAATCTTAAATAAAGCATATTTTCTTTATCACTCCTACCAGATTGGAACTGTCATGATGAAATATTCTTTTAATTGACATTATTTGTTTGTATTATTATAATTTTAAATTAAGCCTTCGGCGACTATTTTTATTTGCATGTAGGGGCAATTCATGAATTGCCCCTACAAGATTGAAATTCCTATACAATTAAATTTTATCCCATCAAAGAGCATGAAAAATAATCCCTATAAAACCAACAGCTTAATCACATTTCTTTTTATTATAATTTCAGCTCTTCCTCAATTCAAATCCGTTCAGGCAGAAACCCACAAAATCCCCTGGCAAATGTTTCGGGGAGATATCCAACATACAGGCCAGAGCGCATACAAAGGGCCGCAAACCAATAATTTAAAATGGTCATTTAAGATCGGCACTCGTATCACCTCCTCTCCGTCAATTGGGCCGGATGGCACTATCTATGTTGGTTCTATTGATGGCAGGCTGTATGC
>JANLHY010000065.1 GCA_024653795.1 Candidatus Brocadiaceae bacterium
GCGGTACCTTTGTTCTGACTTCCTGAATGCCAGGGAGGGATCTTAAAATTGTGTTGATCTTTTCGGCACATCCCTCGCAGACCAAGTTTGGGATCAGGAATTCCACCTCTACGAGCGGTGCAATCTCTGTCTCCTCCTCACGTTCCAGATTAATGACACGGATGCGGAGTGTGTTCAGAAGGATAGCAAAGATGCTCAACACCATGACACTGATTGCGAGTATCGGCGAGACCATTCCCATCGCTGCAAGGATCATCCCAAAGATATTAAAGATCACAGCCACAATAACGTTTCCGGTTAAGGTGCGGTAGCTCGCTTTGCCTAATATCAAGGCGCTGAACACGTCCTGTATCCTGTCGCTTACCAGGATTACCCCGGCAGATTCAATTGCAACATCAGTGCCTGCACCAATTGCGATACCCACATTTGCCTGTGCAAGTGCGGGGGCATCGTTAATGCCATCACCGACCATAGCAATCTTGCGTCCCTCAGCCTGGAGGGTTTTGATTGCAGAGACTTTATCGGCGGGTGACAGTTCCGCCCTGACCTCATCAATACCGAGCGATTTGCCGATCGCTTCAGCCGCACGTCGGGAATCACCAGTCAGCATAACGGTCTTTACCCTGCGCTGCTTGAGTTTTTCAATCAGCCGTGCAGCACCTCGGCGTGGTGTATCCTGAAGTGCAAACACACCAATAGTTTTTCCACCATGCGCTACAATGACTACCGTTTTGCCCTCGGAGCTCAGAGAATCAATATTCGAGCGTACCTCATTTGGCAGGTGAACTCCGTGTTCCTCAATAAATGCAGGTTTTCCTGCCAGGACTTCATTACCGCCAATGATTGCAGATACTCCTTTGCCCGGCCATGCCCTGAAGTTTTCGGTCGGCTTTCTTGAAATACCCTCACGTTGTGCAAAGAAGCTGATGGCCTGTCCAAGGGGATGTTCAGAATGGTGTTCTACTGAACCTGCGTAGGCAAGGAGATCTGTCCTTCCTGCATCAAAGGTTACAACATCTGTTACAGTTGGCCTCCCATAGGTGAGTGTACCTGTTTTGTCGAACACAACAGTATCAACAGCTGCGAGTTCATGGAAGACCTCGCTTGCCTTGACCAATAGACCGATAGAGATTCCCTTACCGCCTGCTATGGCTGCAAGCATAGGTGTTGTAATTCCAAGGGCACAGGGATAGCCCATGATGATGGTTGTGAGTAAGGCGAGCGTTGCCTGTTTATAATCACCGGTTAAGAGTGCCCAGCCTATGAATGCAAGCCCGGCAACGATGAAGACTACCGGGCCGTAGTAGTTCATAAGCCGGTCTGCGAGCAGTTCAAGTGGTGGCTTACGGTCGGCGATCTGTGTCATGAGGCGTACAATCTGGCTCAGGAAACTGTCCTGGCCAATCTTTGTGACACGGATTTTCAGTAAACCGTCGAGGTTCAGTGTACCACCGATAGTTCCGGATCCTACTTCTTTGACGGACGGAAGCGATTCACCAGTAAAGCTTGATTCATCCACGCTTGCAATACCCTCGATTACTTCACCATCGAGCGGGATGCGTTCACCTGGCCTGACGATAAGGATTTCGTTTACTGCAACCTCACTGGTGAGCACTTCGACTGTCTGGTCTCCGCGCAGTACTCTGGCGCGTGATGGTTGGAGTGAGAGGAGTTTGCGAACTGCCTCAGATGCCTTTTTTCTGGTTCCGAGCTTGAAGTAGCCAAAGAAGAGGTGGAGCGCCATCAACCATGCGGCAACTGGCAGGAAATTCGGCCAACGATGGTCAAAAAGAGAGAGTGTACCGATAACAAATGAACCCCATGCACCGGTTGAAAGTAAGACGTTTGCATTAATTACCCGCTGTCGGACGGCCAAGAACGTCTTGCGTAGAATAGGATACCCTACCCAGAGCAGGATGAACGATGATATCACAAGGCTGAACCATGTCCTGTGTTGTGCTGTAAGCCTGAACAGGTTTAGGGGATCGACAAAGAGATCAACCAGAGCGAGTGCCATACCAATGATGCCACGATGCATGATGAGCTTAAATAGCGCTTCATCCGTGGCGTACTGCTGAACTTCGGTCGCAGAGACGTTGTAACCGAGCTTTTCTACGGCGACTGAAAGCTCTGCGCGGCTGATTTGCGCTGTGTCTGCCTCGACCACAACAATTCCATGGACGAGGTTGACCAGCACGCTTTTAACACCTGGATAGCGCTTGAGCGCCTTCTCGAGAGTCATTGTGCAGAACGAACACATCATTCCGGAGACTTTCATCTGAATGGTTTGAACAGTTTCGTTTACCATGTTTATACCCTCCTTTTAATTGTAATTTGCTCATGTTTATTTCTCTTTTTAGCAGCCATTAATAATGCAAAGAATGACTGCTACACCTTTTCACGTTCCTTTGTAGGCCCATGGTTTATGAGTTTTCATCAGAAATTTACTCTTAAGCTCAGTATGCCGGTAAAGTCATTTTTGAGTGCATCTCCGTTCAGATCTTGCAAAACTGGAAATTGCACTGTGGCCTCTACAACCAATCGCTTGGCAACAAACTGGATACCAGGAGCTAAAAACCATGTAATGCCGCCTGAATCTTTGTCTTCCATTCTACTGACTTCATTCTGGTCCTGCCAGATGAGATTGCTTTCCAGTACTCCATAAACGAAAGCAGGCACCCCCATGTCAAGCATCCTTGGCCATACTCTGTGTTGATAGGAAAGATCTAACTGGGCAACGTCTCCAAAACTGAAATTATTTGCTTCAGTATTGAACTTATAGGAGGCTGAAGTATCTATCTCCATCCAAAGGGTTGCCCAAGTCGCAACTACTCCCAAGGAAGGATCCCATGAACCGGAACCAAGTTGGAGGGGCTGAGGTAGTCGACCAAGGGAATCCTTTTTGTCATCTTCTCCTGTTGGCATCTCTATGCCAATAAACGGAGCCATTCTGACGGTCTGACCAGGCCAATTCCGTTCCCAGGCTGTGTAACGGCCAATGAACGTAATGTCACCTAAACCTTCATCACCCCTTGTTTCCCTGCCTGTTGAGGTATTTACGTCGAGCTTTTTATCAAGGATAGGAATAATCCCAAAAACTGCAAGGTCTCTCGTTAGCCCATACACACCAACAATAGGAAATGCCAATACATTGAGTTCGCGATCCTGGGGGCTAGGGTCTCTTGTAGACTGATTATATATTGATTGAATCCGAAAGATACCTACCCCCTCAGTAACAGGCAGTGCCGTATTGAAGGTGATTGGCCCAGCAAAAAGGGATGGAGTCATTTCGGTGACCACCAGGATAATAAAGATACATTGAAATAATATCTTGTAATTAACTTTCTTATATAGCAATGTCATTTTTCCCCCTCCTTGATGAGTACACTATAGATAGCGCAAATACCCTTAATTTTTAACAAAATAATGATCTGGAGAGAGTGTCCACGCTTCGTCTGGTTGTTTATTGACAGTACCGTGAATTTCTACCAAATTTCCTGATTTTGTATAAGAAAGCAAATTTTCTTTTACTGTGTCTTTCACGCCTGAGAGAATAAAGTTTTGTTCTACTCCATGTATTAGCAGTACGAAACGCTGTTTTTCATTAACTTTTATCTTTCCAACGGCTGCAATTTTTATCATTCCTGGCGTAAAACCAGAATCCCTTACTGCTGGTGTAACTTGGTTAATATTAACAGATCGCTCCTCTTTTGCTATCAAAGTAGCTACTCCATCATTCATACTGATGGTAACAGACTTTACCCCCTCTACCGTCGTCAGCCTCTTTTCGACGCCGTAAACACAAAAAGGGCAAGACATCCCTTCGACGACTACTGAGAGACTGTATATCTGTGCTTGTGCCAGCGATGGAGTTAAAAAAACTGTGATGGCCACAAATGCTATTTGTATTAATGAGAGCCCTTTGCGCATAATAACCTCCTTTTAAAGATTTGTTTACAAGTAGGAAGAAGGTTTTGAAGTCAAATCTTCAATATTCGATTAACTTCAGTAAATAGTTTACCAAGTTCTTCTGCACATCTTCTTTTGCTTTACAGCGGAGTTATAATACTTTTAACTACTTGTACCACATTCCCCAAACAACACGTACCTTGTGGATTCGTTACTTCACATCGACATATTCCCTGTTTTACATTATTTGTTATTTCCTTTTGAATTGTCGAATGGCCATTTTTTAAGAAGTCCTCTTTGATCATCTTCGTTGTATAACCAAAGCAATAACATACCGCTATCGGCTCCTCTGTCTCTTTCAATCCAACTCTCACCTTTAAATCTGCCTTATAGAAGGTATCTGAGTTTCTCGAAAAATATACTACGTCGCAGTGCGGGGTTTGACAGAAATAATATTTAGTATCTCGTACTAAAGAAACACGGTCTTCTTTCAACAAGTGTTCAAGGGTTTCCCTTTTAACAGGCTTGCCTGTTTTTCCGCATGTATTGCATTGGGCCGCAAAACCTTTGTGACTATTTTTTGAATTACAACACTCCATTTAATTATATCCTCCTATTCTACACAACAACTCATTGTGCTAATATCCCTCCGGTATGCCTGGGCTGCGATCTTTATGGCCTCACTATAGGTGGGAAATACATGAACTGTATCAATGATGTCATCTACAGTAAGACCGTATTTTGTAGCCAGAACTGCCTCATGGATCATTTCTGATGCTACAGGAGAGAGAATATGTACACCCACGATCTTTTTTGTTTCATGATGTACTACCATTTTAAGGAGTCCACGCGTATCATTTACAGCCAGTGCCTTAGGAACTTTATCCATGTAAACGGTGCGGCAATCACAGGTTTTGTATTTTTCCATATATTTCGATTCTGTAAAACCCACACTGGCTAC
>JANLHY010000073.1 GCA_024653795.1 Candidatus Brocadiaceae bacterium
GATCACAGAGGAGCTATAAAGGAAGTTGATAAAAAAGCGGCTGAAGTTAGATATAATTTGGATACTCTTAATAAATGTTACTCTTTAATTAAGTCAAAACATGGTATTCAGTTGTTAGATTCCGCTAAAATTGGAACAGTCTACAATCTTGAACATCTATTGAACAGTTATAATGTTTTTTCAATTTATTTCTGGAAGCAACTTATTCCTAAACCCATTAAGAGGTTTCTGCAGGAACTTTATATTTCAAAAATACAGAGACGATCTGTTCCAATATCAGTTTCACTTTATTTAACCGATAGGTGCAATTTTAGTTGTAGTGGTTGTCGCAGACAACATATTGGTATTGATAAATCTAAGGATATGTCTCTGGCTACTGTTCAGAGATTGCTGTCCTTATATCCAACAATTGAACGTTTTTGTATAGCAGGGCAGGGAGAACCAACATTATGCCCGGCATTTATAGATATTGTTGATTATTTGCAGAAAATAGGTAAATTTGTAAGCATAGTGACAAATGGAACAAACCCATCTAAGATTCTTGCTCTGAGTTGTGAGCCTGATTGCATATCAATTAGTCTCTATGGCTCTAATAAGCAGCAGTATATTTCTTACACAGGCTCGGATCTTTTTGAAAATGTCATTAATTCTTTTGATAAATTGAGTAGTAGATTCAAGAATGTTGGTATATCATTTATAGTGAACAAGGCTAATTATAAGGAATTAGATGGTGTTTTATCTTTATGTGATAAAATTAAGCCTGTTTTTGTTGATTTGCATAATTATCTTGCATATAACCCTGATAGTGAGACGGAAATATCTAAAATAATAAAAACACAAGATATTGAGATAATTGATTATATTAATTCTGTTTGTAATGGCAGGAGTTATCTAATAAATAAGCCGGTCTATATAAACCTTGAGAAGCCAAAACTTTTATGCAGATCATATAATTATGTTATCAATCTTGATGGTTCAGGAAACATAGGTGGATGCCAAAGACATGTAACTCCAAATCCAGAGTTTGGGAATATATTTAATGAGACGGATCCTTATAATTCTGGTGTTATGGTAGAATTACGCAAAAAAATGTTTAAAAAGCAGTTAATCCATAAGGAGTGTGCTTTCTGTTTTGGAAATTGGAGGAAGGAGTGAACAGATATTGGAAAAAGATAGACTTAAAGTCCTTTTTTCATCTAACAGAAATCCAAATTTTGAGACTTTTACAGACTATATTGAAAAGGCTTTTAAAAAAGTTGGGTGTGAGACTGTATTCTTTGAAAACAGAGATTTTACTATTCCCGGGAGGATAAGGGACAGGTTTAATTTTTTACATAAATTTGATCTCAAGATGCTGAATAAGAGACTTCTCAATATAGCTAAAACCTTTAAACCTGATTTGTTTCTGGAGGATGGCGGGTGGAACATTTTGCCTGATACGATAGATGCTTTGAAAAAAATGGGGACAAAGACTGCTCTCTGGACCAATGATGTTCCTTTCAACTTTGGACCAATAATTATATCTGCACCATATTATGATTTTGTTTTTACAGCAGGGACAGAGGCAATTGAAATACTTAAAGATTATAATGTTAAAAATCTCCGATGGCTGCCATTCGCATGTGACCCTGATTTCCATAAACCTATAGAGGTACGTGTTGAAGAAAAGGAGAAATATGGTTGTGATATATGTTTTGTCGGTTCAGGAACAATTGAAGTATATAAAAAAAGAAGGATTATTTTAGAAAAGTTGGTTGATTTTGATTTAGGTATTTGGGGCCCTGGTTGGGACAGGGCATTAAAGGAATCTCCATTAAATAAATTCGTCAGAGATTCTCATACAAAACCTATTGAGTGGATAAAGGTGTTTTCTGCATCAAAGATTGCTTTAGGTATTCATTATCATGATTATTCAGGTAAAATATCATGTTATCAGGCAAGCCCTAAAGTTTTTGAAGCCCTTGCGTGCGGTGCATTCCTTCTTGTTGATGATCAGAAGGATATTTTGTCGTTGTTTAGAGATGGGGAGCACCTTGTTATTTACAAGGATATAGATGATTTAAGGGCAAAGGCATCTTATTATCTGAAAAATGATGATGAGAGAAAAAGAATAGCCGAGAATGGAAGACGAGAAGTCCTTGAAAAGCATACATATAGGCATAGAGTTAAGGCGATTTTGGATATTGTAGGATTAGGTGAGAGGAAGTAAAAAAGGAGGTTTTGTAATAATCATGAATAAAAGGATGTCTCCGGAAATATGGAACCCTGCTTCTATCTCAAAAGCAATGATGGATCAAAAAATAAAGAATTGTACCACCAATTTTTTGGCGTGGCATCATATCGCTCGACTTGTTCTGGAAAGAGGAATTCCATTGAAAGAATTAAAGATTGCAGAGGTCGGCAGTGGAACTGGGGCATTATCACTTGCTTTTGCCTTATTGGGCGCTGATGTTTGCTTAATAGATTATAACGAGAAAGTTCTAAAATCATCTGCAGATATATATCAGATGTATGGATGTAATGTAAAAACTGTTGTGGCTGATTGTATGGAACTGCCTGATTCAGATTTAAGAGAGCGGTTTGATGTAGTTATTTCATGTGGTCTTGCCGAGCATTTTGTTGGCACAGATAGGGAAAGGTGTATTGCATACCATAAATATCTTTTAAAGAACAACGGGTTTGTCTGTATAGGAGTTCCAAATAAGTTCAGTCCTTTCTATCAGTGGATAAAATCTTTTAGGAAAATGACTGGTACATGGGATTTGGAAATAGAAATCCCATATTCACCAAGAGAATTAATTTTTCTTGCCTCGAAAGTTGGCTTAAAGAAGTCATATGTTATAGGAAATATGCCTCTCAAAAGAGATTTTATTGTTTACTCTTTAGG
>JANLHY010000081.1 GCA_024653795.1 Candidatus Brocadiaceae bacterium
TCGACAAATATTTGAGGAGGCAAAGAAGCATGCACCGAGCATTATCTTTCTCGATGAAATTGACGCTATTGCGCCGAAACGTGAACATGTCGTGGGAGATGTAGAGAAAAGGGTCGTGGCGCAACTCCTCACGCTTATGGACGGGCTTGATAATCGGGGACAGGTAATTGTCATCGCTGCCACGAATATACCAGGGTCACTGGATCCCGCATTACGACGCCCTGGACGTTTTGACAGAGAAATATCCATACCCATTCCTGATCAAAATGCGCGGCTCACAATCCTCGAAGTCCACAGCCGCGGCATGCCCCTCTCTGAAGATGTAAACCTCAACAAGCTGGCCGAAATTACTCACGGCTTTGTGGGCGCAGACCTCCAGGCGCTCTGCCGTGAGTCTGCCATGCTCTGTCTGCGAAAACTCATTCCGGAGATTGACTTAGGCACATCAAATATCCCTTACGAAACCATGCTGAATCTCAAAGTATCCATGGAACACTTTATCGAGGCGCTGAAAGAGATAGAACCATCTGCCTTACGTGAGGTATTCGTGGAAATTCCCAATGTGCGCTGGGAGGATGTTGGCGGACTCGATACTGCCAAACAACAGATTCGGGAGGCAGTGGAATGGCCATTGAAGTATCCCGATATGTTCAAACAGGCAAAGATCAATATGCCAAAGGGAATTCTCCTTTACGGCCCCCCTGGAACGGGGAAAACCCTTATGGCTAAGGCCGTTGCCAACGAGACAAAGGTCAATTTTATATCGGTCAAGGGGCCTGCACTGATTTCAAAATATGTCGGCGAATCGGAACGCGGTATCAGGGATATGTTCAAAAAGGCAAAACAGGCGGCGCCCTGCATTATCTTCTTTGATGAACTGGATGTAATTGTGCCAAGACGCGGAGAAGGAGGCGATTCGCATGTAACAGAGCGCGTCATCGGTCAGTTTCTTACAGAAATGGACGGCATTGAAGAGTTGAAAGGAGTCCTTGTGCTTGCAGCCACAAATCGGATGGACCAGATAGACCCAGCCCTGCTGCGAGCAGGCCGATTTGACTATCTCATAGAAATTCCAGTCCCTGACGAAGAGACCCGTTTAAAAATATTCCAGGTACACACGAAAGATAAACCTCTGGAAAAGGGGATTGATTTTAAAAAATTTGCTCAGGAAACCGAAGGGATGACGGGCGCTGACATAGAGTTGATTTGCAAAAAGGCTGCATTAATGACCATCCGAAATGCCATCAGTAAACAGAGCGCGAGCAGTGGGGAACTCGTGATAACAGAAAATGATTTTACTCACGCCGTCGAAGAGATAAAAAAGAGGTAATAATTCACCACAAAGGGCGCGGAGAACGCAGAGTTACAACCCACTAATTGGCCGCTCGTTCCCAAGCTCCAGCTTGGGAACGGGATTGCAACAAAAGCTTCGCTTTGAATTATAAAAATGAAATTGAGCTGGAAAAGAAGCAAGAGCTTCTAGTACAGGCACGTTCCCAAGCTGGAGCTTGGGAACGAGAGGATTCAGACTTCGTCGTGAGCTCAGTCGAACGATAAGACCATCACTAACCCCAGCCTTAAGGCTGGGGTTAATGGGTACACGTCATACTGGGGCTTTAGCCCTGATGGCACAGCAACATGAAGTTGTTCATGTTATTTATTGTCAATCCCTAGACGCTAAAAGTAAGTTGCCATTGCGAGGGTTCACTATAGTTCACCGCAAAGGGCGCGAAGAACGCAGAATTACAACCCCCTAAATCCCCCTTTGTTAAGGGGGACGAAGGGGGTTGTTATGCAATCTCAGCGTTCTGCGGTGATATGAACTGTTACGCTATAGTTTAAATACTTTATATGCGATTTATCTTCACACTTGTCCTCGTGTAAACGGGGAAATGAGTCAGGTTTTTTAGAATAACCGTGGGGAAATAGTAATTACTCAAAATTATGTTGAATAGCTCGAATTGGAGAAGATGCTATAAGACCCACCCCTGTCCCCTCCCAGGAGGGGAATAAAGAAGTCCCCTCTTGGGAGGGGATTTAGGGGTGGGTAAATCAGGCAAAGGAAAAAAGTCTGAAAAAGATAACTATTCCAAAAGCCATAATAAACAAAGAAAATTATTCTCATGAAACGAAAAGTTATTATCCCCTATAACACCAAGTCAAAGGAAGTAGCGAGACGATTAAGAAAAAGCGGTACTTTATCTGAGGTATTATTATGTGGATATAAAGAAGAATATACACGGTGTTTTGTGGGTTATAGGGGATTGGATTCGAAAATATAAAGACGAACCCACCCCCCAACCCCTCCCATGAGGGGAATTAAGATGCCCCTCCCAGGAGGGGAATAAAGAAGTCCCCTCTTGGGAGGGGATTTAAGGGGTGGGTAAAGGCACTACGGCTAAATTTATGTTCAGGAATTTCAATCTGGTAGGGGCAATTCATGAATTGCCTCTACATGCAAATAAAAATAGTAGCCGAAGGCCTAATTTAAACAGATGAAGAAATTTAACGAATCGCTGTTAAAAAAGCCATTGCTGGCAATTATCATTATAGCGCTCTCTGTGCCTGCAGTATTCTTTCTGAGCTACAACCGGATTAAAGCTCATGCAAAAAATGCCGCACTCAGGGATATAGCAGTCATTGCGGAGTCGTATAAAGGACAGGTCTGTCAGTTTCTGGAGATGGCCAGACGACGCGCCCAGGATTTTGCCAATGACGGTTTTATAAAAACCCGGCTTCCAAAGGAAATTCGTGGAAGGGAAGTTTCTGTTAATAACCTTAGCAAATACCTTGCAGAAAACAAGATTACCATTGACGAGAGTATAAAGACAATCCATGTCCTCTCAATGGAAGGTCGGGTTGTAGCCTCCACAGACAACTCTGAAATTGGAAAGGATTTATCTAAAGAGGCCTTTTTTATAAAAGGGAAGGATGCTATTGCCCTGGTAGAAAATCCGGCCGGGCATGATGGATTGCCGGAACTGGCAGTCTCTGCCCCTATTTTT
>JANLHY010000095.1 GCA_024653795.1 Candidatus Brocadiaceae bacterium
AAGGCTTTAAAAGCCTCTTGCAAGTCCTCTTCGGTTACTTCACGCGCCAAATTGCCCACATAAATATTCATTCAAATCTCCTCTTTTGTTACATTCTCATGAATGTAAGTATACTGATTTCGTCTGACGCCAGACTATACGGAAACTCCTTCTAAAAAATGATAAAAAGTATAATACGTTATATATACTTAAAATGCCAGACAATTTGAAAATTCTTTACAAAAATCAGAGGGGGCATGAACACTTTAAAATCCGGGGTTCATAAAAGGCATGAAATGTTTATGTTAATTGATCTCTGGCTATTTTATTTAAGTTCTTTTATTAAGCCTCAATCATTTCTATATTTGTCCGTGGGACGATGGCAGTGGAACCGTCGGGGAATTCGACATTGAGGATGCGTACGGTGGCCTCGGTTTCTATCTTTTGAGGAGCAAAGGGGAGCGCCTTGATTTTACCAATCTTTCCAAAGTAGGGCGCACGTATGATCCTTACCTGGTCTCCTATCTCCATGCCTCTACCGATGGGCTTATCCAGTTCTTCTCCAGATGTCTTACCTGTAGTAGTATGGGGTATTATGATCTCGGGTCTTACCACACCTGCTCGAATCTGGGTAGCGCCGTTAATGGAGGTCTTGGCGCCTGCACGGGACTTTAAAAGCTCAAATGTCCTTTGAGCCATCTGTATCTTACCGAAACCTTCGGTAATGATGAGTGTGATGCCGATTTCTTCCGAGCCTGTAATTGCGACTCCCAGGTCATACCCAAGGAGTTTCTTGAGGTCTTCATCGTCGAACCCGCCAACAATGATTCCCCTCACACCGGCCTTCTTTGCCTTATCAATAACGTCATGCTGGATAAAGGCGCCGCCTACGATAATCTTGTCTTTGTATGCGGGTTGGATACGGTCTGCTGTGAGTATGTCGTCTGGCTTATTTACTGCAATAGCAAGTTCACCCACGGTTTCACCTCCTACGCCGAAAATGCCCTGGATAAAGGTAGCCGTTGTCTCCATAATCACGCCCTCTTTTTCCATGACTTCTATCACGGCGCCGTCTATATATGCAAGTACTTGAATGGGTTTTGGTGGTTCTCGCAAGAGGACTTGTCCCGTTACCGTGGATATACTTTCAATCGTACCGGTGATAGGTGAATGCAAAATAGCCTTTAACATCTTGACCCAGGGTTTTGTTTCGGCGATGGGTTCATCCTTCTGGACAGGGTCGCCTTCCTTTTTTAACATGTATTCGCGGAGGTCTTTGGGCTGAATACCCAGGCGATTCACGGCATTGATGGCATGTACCTTGCCCGGCAGATGCGTGTTTGCCACAACGTCCTCTGCCTTCAGGACATCGCCTTTTTTAACGATAACATCGCCTAATAACGGCAGGGCGCGTTGGCTCGCGACCTTTGTCTTTTCAGCTATGCGTAGACCTGGTGTATAAGCGTGGGTCATAAATATAATTAAACCTCTCTGTTTACCACGGAAAAACACCGAGGATCACAGAAAACGAATTAAATCCTGATAAAAAAATAGCAAAAACTCTGGCGGGTTCGGGTTTGTAACCCGAACCCCACGTTTTATATTGTTAATTTCTCCATCGCTTGCACAGAGCGCTATTATCCCAATAAACTCCCGGATTCAGGTTGAAAACCTAAACCAGCCGAGGAAAGATTGAATTGTCAATTTCAGAGACTAAGTTTCCCGTGAGCCGTTTTTCATTGCTTCTCTGCGGAATGTATCTACTTATAAAACGTATTTCCGCTAACGGCTTTTTGTTTGTGCAACCGGGACGGTCGCACTACCAGTTTGAAATTCCTTAACATTGACATAAATTTGGCATTACTCTTATTTGAGACATTCTTATTCCGGATAGGCATTCATCGCCTTAGCCCATCGCCGGAGTTGTTCTACCCGCGAAGCCTTATCTTTTGCAAAAGTAATGGGTTTCCCGCGGGTATCAATGACTATACCCACAACTCCACCAAAAACTTTCTTGATAATGGGTTTACCCTTTCCTACGCCAACATCAAAATTTTTTGTGGGTAAAACCTCGATTTCCGCTGTTTGATCGATACCAAGCGGATGGACACGTAACTCCCCATACGGAAGTGATTCCTCTATCTTTTTGCCATCGGGCAGCGTTATTTTATAGGAGATACATTTTTCCTGAAGTTTTCCAGTATTGCCTTTAACGAGAGAAACGCACGTGCCCAGATGAATCAGGCAATCCTTCTCAAAAACCTCTGTTGCAGCCTGTTCATTTACCGTTGACAGGACACCCAGATGCGGCATCATGAAGATACTATCAACGGCGATCCTCGTAACACCTTCGGGCTGGAAGGCGTCAATCATCATGAGCATGGCCTGTGACCTGCGCGGCGCGTGGGAGAGCACCCCCCCGCTGCCCACCAGCAAATCCAGCTTTAACATATCTATGAGCGTTTCGCCCGTAACCTCTTGTTTAAATGCCTCGGAGATATCACGTTCCCTCTGGACTCCCTTGAGTCCCACTGCCAGGGATTTGTGCTGTTCAAAAGACACCCTGAGCGCTTCACGTGATATAGCCTGCTCGATCTTCAACTCTTCCAGTGTCTGGGGAATCGTCGTGGGACGAATCATCTTATTTTTGATCCTGTTTCTGAGGTCGGATTCATCAATATCAAATGGCACCCACCTCAAGATATTCTCAAGACCGGCCTCAACCAGTACATTGGAAATACTGTAACTCATCCCAAGATTGGCGCTGACGGTGCGGTTAAAGATTTCGCCGTATACAGAAAAGACGTCTGTGGTGGCCCCGCCGATATCCACACCCACCACGTTGATATTATTTTTTCTGGCAATCGTCTGCATGATGAGGCCGACTGCGCCCGGCGTTGGCATAATAGGCGCTCCCGTCCATGACATGAGTTTTTTGTAACCGGGAGCCTGGGCCATGACGTGTTCAAGAAAGAGTTTCTGGATTTCCTGCCGCGCCGGAAAGAGGTTTTCCCGTTCAAGCGTGGGGCGAATATTATCCGTAATATTGAGTGAGGTTTTTTTGCTTAAAATTTCTTTAACTTTTTCGCGGGCTTCTTTATTGCCTGCATAAATAACGGGGAGTTGGAAGGACATACCGAGCCTCGGTTTCGGATTGGCAGCAGAGATATACTCGGCAAGTTCTACCACATGGGTAATGGTGCCTCCGTCAGTTCCACCCGAAAGGAGTATCATGTCTGGCCTCAGGTGCCGAATGCGGTCAATCTTTTCATGAGGAAGGCGCTGGTCGTTGGATGCAATGACGTCCATAACAATTGCACCTGCTCCGAGCGCTGCACGCTGGGCGCTTTCCGCCGTCATGGTCTTTACGGCGCCTGCCACCATCATCTGCAGTCCGCCACCTGCACTGCTTGTGGAGACGTATATGTCCACCCCGATGTTTCCCTCTGCGGGTGTAATAATCTTTTCTCCGTCCAAAATCTTTCGGCCGGAGAGTTCTTCCACCTCTGCAAATGCATTTAAGACACCGCGGGTCACATCCTCAAACGGCGCTTCTACCGTGGTGGGCGATTCTCCCCGAAAAGTTTGGCGATACACCCCATCCTTTTTTTCAATCAAGATGGCCTTGGTCGTGGTACTGCCACAGTCAGTGGCGATGATAACGTCCATATTTTGATTTCCTCTTTATTCACCGCAAAGGCGCAAAGATCGCAGATCGCAAAAAAGGAAGGCAGAAGTTGCGCATGTGAGAAGTTGGGAAGCCGAGAAAATCTCAACCTCTCTAGCTCCTAAACTCCCAAACTCCTAACCCGAACGAGTCGGAATCCGTAGCGCGGGTGGTTTATCCCCCGCCATTGGCCGACCACAAGGGATCGGCGCTACATATTTTTGCTGAAAATGTCAAATTATTTTTTGTAAGATACTAAACTCTCAAACTCTTTCTCTTTTAGTCCTTTGCGTCTCTGCGGTGAGTATCTACCTTTTCTAACTCTTCGATAATCCTTTTAATGCCTTCCCGCTTTTCAAGCACACCTTGAAATATGTCATAATCTGCGGGTTTAAAGAAAAAGGTTAAAAACGGCCTGAAGAAAACCATCATCTGGCTTCCAATATAATTGAGCGGTTGCGCACATTCAAGAAACATCGTGGCAGGAAGTGTAAGTTTCCTCTTTTGGATTACAGCCACCAGCTTCAAAATAACGGCGAGTTCTTTTTCGCTCAATATTTTGTTTTCGTGAGACGTTCCAACACGAAAGGCATGTTTGAACTCCTGCTTGATTGATTGTCCATCTACCTTTGGAAAATATGAGCAAAGTTTTGATAAAATATTTTGTAAATACATAGCGCTCAGAATCTTATCAAAATAATAACATCATTGTCAAAATTAAAATAGTTTCAATGTCCACAGCAGGCACATTTTGCTTGTAATTATAAGTCTCTCTGCCTATAATAAAAACGCAATTGTTCATCGGTCAGCTTTCAGCGATCAGGATTGAATGGTAAAAGTTGCTTAAAAATTGAGGAGAAATAGGTAATGCCATATCGGGCATGGTTTCAATGTATATCAGGCTGCGACGAGAAGTATGAACTGAACGAGGTTGTCTACCAGTGTAAAAAGTGCGGCGACCTGCTGGAGGTCGAGCACGATTTAGACAGGCTTCGCAGGCATTCTCCCGAACATTGGAAGAAGCTCTTTGGCGAGCGCTACAGGCGTTCCAGGTGGCCTTACGGAAGTTCTGTCTGGGGCAAGAAGGAGTGGGTTTGTCCCAAAGTCGACAATGAGAATGTGGTTTCTTTATACGAAGGCGGCAGCAATCTCTTTTGGGCCGAACGACTCGGGAAGGAGCTTGGTCTTGAAGACTTATGGATCAAACAGTGTGGAAATGCCCATACAGGCTCTTTTAAAGACCTCGGAATGACCGTATTGGTTTCTATGGTCAAGCAGATGATTGCCGAAGGCAAGAATATTCCTGCGGTTGCATGCGCTTCTACCGGAGATACCTCTGCCGCGTTGGCATCGTATTGCGCTGCGGCGGGTATTCTGGCAATCGTATTTCTGCCAAAAAATAAGGTGTCTCACGCACAACTCGTCCAGCCCATCGCAAACGGCGCCCTCACCTTGTCACTCGATACAGATTTCGATGGATGCATGAAGCTGGTAAAGGAGATATGCAGTAAAAACAACATCTACCTGGCCAATTCCATGAATTCCCTCCGCATTGAGGGGCAAAAGACGGTAAGCATGGAGATAATCCAGCAGTTCGACTGGGAGGTGCCGGACGTCGTGATTGTTCCGGGAGGGAATTTGGGTAACACCGCCGCTTTAGGAAAAGGATTTCTTATGATGAAGGAATTGGGCTTGATAAATAAACAGCCTCGTATCGTTTGTGCGCAGGCGGCAAAGGCGAATCCCCTATACCTTAGTTATTTGAATGGTTTTAAAGAATTTAAGCCTGTGAAGGCGCAGAAGACCCTCGCTAACGCCATCCAGATAGGCGATCCCGTTAGCTATAAAAAGGCGATAAAGGTTTTGAAAGAGTTCGATGGTATTGTAGAGCAGGCTACGGAGGATGAACTGGCGAATGCCTCTGCACAGGCTGACAGGACGGGGCTATTCAGTTGCCCACACACAGGAGTAGCTCTTGCAGTGTTGATAAAATTGTTGAATAGGAAAGCGATAAAATCTCATGAAAAGGTCGTTGTCATCTCCACTGCTCATGGTTTAAAATTCCCTGAATTTAAGATAAACTATCATGAAAATAAGCTGGAAGAAGTAACCCCACGATTTGCCAATCTTCCTGTAGAAGTCCCGCCACAGTACGATGCGGTGAAAACGGCTATCTACCGGAAACTTGAACAAACATCTTCGTAAAAGTCACAAAAACACTGTTCAAATACGGCAAAACAGTCTTAATTTCACACCAACAACCATACACCTTGCAAGTAAAATCACTTTCTATTTCTCCGTCCAAAAGGAAGACTACTGGGCATTTTAGAGGGCACTCCATAACCATTCGCAGCAAAATTTATTTTTGGATTTTCTCTTATCGTTTCGTAGATTAAATTCCTTGACAAAAAGTAAGCGGTACTTATAATAATTTTTTGGAGGTACGGAATCATTTAGGAATAACAAATTTTATTATTCCTGTTGAATCCTTCCTCAAAATTTCTGTAAACACCTAGTGCGGCGTAGTCGCAACCAAAAAGGGTTACTCGGTGCTGAATAAGAAGACTATCGTTTGTTTTTTTGACAAATTCGAAATTCTAATATCGAAATCCGAAACAAATTCTAATATCAAATGACCGAAATTGGAAACGAGGTTTGGAACATTTGAAGTTGGTAACATTTTAGCTTTTTGAAAAATTTAAAAAAATCAGAGCGATACTTTGTTTTTAAGCTCCGTTCAGGAGCGAAATATTAATAGAAAACGGCATTATGTACGAGATATAGCTCCAGAGGAGCGACATATCTATTCAATTCGATATCTGCCATATATCGCTCCGAAGGAGCTTATATGGGTAAATGATAATGCTTTCTATTAATATGTCGCCCCTATGGGGCTATTCGTAACAATTTAGCTGTTTGAAAAATCAATTCCCTTGTTCCCAAGCTCCAGATTGGGAACGAGTGAAGGAATCTCCGTAGGAGCGTCCTGTTAATAGCATCTATAGAGATTAAAGATTAAAGTTGTATTTTTTTCAAAAAACTAAATTGATACTGAATTTGTAATTTTGAGATTGTTTCGAGTTTCGGATTTAATGCTTCGGATTTAGTGGTTTTTAGTGAACAAAAACTTACAAAAAAAAGAGGTTTTTACAAAGTAATATTATAATAACATTATGTATATGGAGAAGTAAGTATGAATTATTTTAAGACAACCGTATTATTAATTGCATTAACTCTGCTCCTTGTTTGGGTTGGTAGTATGTTTGGCGGCAGGCAGGGTGCAGTTTTTGCATTTGCTATTGCGATGGGTATGAATTTCTTCAGTTACTGGTTCAGCGATAAAATTGTTCTCAAGATGTACGGTGCAAAGGAGGTATCTGATCAGGAGTCACCGACATATTATGGGATTGTCAAGGAATTAGTGACACGCGCCGGAATCCCCTTGCCCAGGACGTATATCATTCCGACAAATGCCATGAATGCCTTTGCAACGGGGAGAAATCCCAGTCATGCCGCTGTTGCAGTTACCGAGGGAATGCTTAATTCCCTTTCACGTGAAGAACTTCGGGGTGTTTTGGGGCACGAATTAGCCCATGTCCGGAATAGGGATATCCTTATCTCAACGGTTGTGGCAACCATTGCAGGCGCTATCATGCTGCTGGCTAATATGGCCCGATGGGGGGCAATCTTTGGCGGTTATGGTGGAAGGGGTGATGGAGAAGATAATAGAGGAGGAGGTTTTGCAATTTTATTTTTAGCTATTTTAGCCCCTATTGCTGCTCTTTTAATTCAGATGGCTATCTCCCGTTCACGAGAGTATGCTGCTGATAAGGGAGGATCCCTCCTGACTGGAAATCCACTGGGGCTGGCCAATGCCCTTGAAAAATTACAACAGGCAGCGATGATTAGACCCATGGATGCAGGTCAGACGACTGCACATCTGTTTATTGTAAATCCATTAAGCGGCCGTTCGTTTGCTGCGATTTTTAGCACTCACCCACCAATCGAAGAACGGGTCAAGAGACTCAGGGCAATGGCTTAGCAAAGAGGGAATTTCAAAAAATAGTAATTTACTTGGAGGAACATGAATGGTGCACTATACTTGTGATATGTGCGGAAAACAATTACTACCAGACGAAGACATTCGGTATGTAGTGAAAATCGAGGTCTATACCGCATGTGACGCTATGGAGATGGATGACGATATGGATGAAGAAATCGAGGAAATGGAAGAAGAGGGTGAGGACGATGGTGATGCGTGTGATGCGTGTGATGCGGCTGATCCTGCTGAGATGTTGGAAAACGGAGAATATAAGACCTTCCGTTTTGATTTGTGCACCAAGTGCCATGAGAAATATTTACAAGATCCTTTATTCTTAAAATTGTGGAACCGAACACGATTTTCAGAAAATTAATATTTTACATTCGTTTGAATAACAATTATCCACAGTTGCTTACGTTTTATAAGAGAAGATGAAGCATACTGCTATGTTAAGAACAATCTATGGGAATGACAATAACAGAAAAGATCATTGCTGCACATTCCGGGCTCAAAGAGGTGCATCCGGGGCAATTCGTTTACGCAAATGTGGATATCTGCCTGGGCAATGACATTACCGCCCCTATTGCTATCGAAGAATTCGAAAAGGCTGGAATCAAGAATGTTTTTGATCCCGAGAAGATAGTCCTTGTCCCCGATCATTTTACCCCCAACAAAGACATTAAATCTGCCCAACAGTCAAAATCCCTGAGAATCTTTGCTGAAAAACACCGGTTGAAGCATTACTTTGAGATCGGCCGAATGGGAATTGAACACGCCCTGCTTCCGGAAAAAGGGATTGTGGCGCCAGGTGATCTTATAATCGGCGCCGATTCTCATACCTGTACCTATGGTGCGCTTGGAGCGTTTTCAACGGGTGTTGGAAGCACCGACCTTGCTGCATGTTTTGCTACAGGAAAGGTATGGCTCAAAGTGCCTGAATCTATTAAATTTGTTTTTCACGGAAAGGCAAAAAATTGGACATCGGGAAAGGATTTGATTCTTTATACGATTGGGAAGATCGGTGTCGGTGGCGCCCTTTACAAGGCGATGGAATTTACAGGAAGCGCCATCAGCCAGTTGCCAATGGACGACCGATTTACCATCTGCAATATGGCGATTGAAGCCGGCGCTAAGAGCGGCATTATTGCCCCCGATAAAAATACCGAAGACTACATAAAAGGCAGAGTAGGGAAAAAATATGTAACGTATCAAAGTGATCTCAAATGCAGTTATACAAAAACATACGAATTTAATGCCGATGAGATTCCGCCTCAGGTAGCCCTCCCCAGTCTGCCGGAAAATACAAAACCAGTGGACGAAGTCTCTGGCATTAAGATTGATCAGGTGGTCATAGGCTCTTGCACTAATGGAAGAATTTCAGACCTGCGAATAGCAGCACAATTCCTCAAAGGGAAAAAGGCGCATCCCTCTATTCGGCTTATTATTATCCCGGCGACCCAGGATATTTATAAACAGGCATTACAAGAAGGATTGATTGAGACGTTTATTGATGCTGAGGCGGTAGTTTCAACCCCGACATGTGGGCCTTGTCTTGGGGGACACATGGGAGTCCTGGCGGAAGGCGAACGGGCATTGTCAACGACCAACCGTAATTTCGTCGGCCGTATGGGACATCCCAAGAGCGAGATTTATCTTTGCAGTCCTGCCGTTGCGGCTGCCTCTGCTATAACTGGAGTAATTACTCCACCCGATGAGGCAGGAAAGAGTTGAGGTAAATTTATGTTTAATGTTTAAGGAATTTTCAATCTTGTATAATTTCCCCTCTAGAAAGAGGGGATAAAGGGGTGTGTAAGTCGCCGTAACACACCCCCGGCCCCTCTTTCTAGAGGGGAGCTTAAAAGTCGCTATCTTTGGCAGCCTAATTTAAACTATCAAATACATTTATTCGGTTTATGTAATAAGTGAGGGAGAGAGTAAAAAAACAATGTCTCAAAAAAAGTATATTGGGTTGGATATCGGCTCGGTTAGCGTAAAGGCGGTATTAATCAACGAACGCAAGGAAATTTTAGAAAACCACTACGTCCGTTCACATGGCCAAACGGTTGAAACATTTCTCCTGGTCCTGAAAGATATATTCAACCGAACCCATATCGATGATATTGACGGCATAGCCATTACAGGTACCGGCGGGAAACTCGTATCAGAATTAATGAACATCGCCTTTATCAATGAGGTTGTAGCTCATAGTACGGCCACGACGACCTTATATCCGGAGGTTCGCACCATTATTGAAATCGGCGGCGAGGACTCAAAGCTTATGCTTATTGAGCGCGATGCTTCCACACAACAGACAAAGGTTTCCGATTTCTCAATGAACACCATGTGCGCCGCAGGTACGGGTTCGTTTTTAGATCAACAAGCTACGAGGCTTGGTGTTGCCATAGAAAAAGAATTCGGAGAACTTGCATTAAAATCCAAAAACCCACCGCGCATCGCCGGTCGCTGCAGTGTGTTTGCCAAGACCGATATGATCCATTTGCAGCAGGAAGGTACCCCTGTATATGATATAGTAGCGGGTCTATGTTATGCTATGGCCAGGAATTTCAAGAGCAACATCGGGAAGGGAAAGGAATTTTTGAAGCCTATCGTCTTCCAGGGTGGGGTTGCAGCGAATGTAGGTATGATTAAGGCATTTGAAGATACTTTGGAACTCAAACCGGACGAAATGGTCATTCCAAAATATTTTAATGTAATGGGGGCGATCGGTTCAGTATTCACAATTATGGATAAGGGCATCCATTCGCCCTTCCGGGGATTCAAAGAAATCGAAGAATACATGAGAAACCGCAGCGCTAAGCCATCGAACCTGGAACCTCTTCACTCGGATAATTACAAAATCGTTGAGAATACCCATTCCATCGTTGGTAATGAAAAGATCGAGGCATATGTTGGCGTTGACGTGGGTTCGATCAGCACAAATATTGTCGTTATTGATAAATATAAAAATGTCCTGTCAAGGCGTTACCTCATGACAGCAGGCAGACCGCTTGAAGCTGTGAAACAAGGTCTTTATGAGGTGGGTTTAGAGGTGGGAGATAAGGTAATTGTCTGCGGCGCCGGAACTACAGGTTCCGGTCGTTACTTAACGGGCGACTTTATCGGCGCCGACATCGCAAAAAATGAGATTACTGCCCATGCCACTGCTGCAGCGAATGTGGATAAAAATGTGGATACCATTTTCGAAATCGGTGGACAAGACTCCAAGTTTATACGTTTAGAAAATGGCGCCGTTGTGGATTTTGCCATGAATAAGGTCTGTGCCGCCGGTACGGGTTCGTTCCTGGAAGAGCAGGCCGAAAAGCTCAGTGTGAGTATCAAGGGTGAATTTAGCAAAAAGGCGCTTTCATCGTGTTGCCCTTCTCATCTTGGTGAGAGGTGCACTGTTTTTATGGAATCCGACCTTAACCATCATCAGCAGCGCGGAACGTCCAAGGACGACCTGCTTGCAGGACTAAGCTATTCTGTGGTGTTGAATTTTATCAACAGGGTTGTTGAGGATAGAAAAATCGGAGATACTATCTTCTTCCAGGGAGGTGTGGCAGCCAATCGCAGCGTGAAGGCGGCATTCGAAAAGGTGACAGGGAAAAAAGTCATCGTTCCTCCTCAGCATGATATTATGGGCGCCATTGGTTCTGCTATGATTGCTATGGAAGAAAAGACATGGGAAAAGTCCAGGTTTAAAGGGTTTGACCTGCGGCACAAGAGATACGAACTTACTTCCTTCGTTTGCAAGGATTGTTCGAATATATGCGAGATAAGACAGGTTAATATCGAGGGTGAAAACCCGCTTTATTACGGAAGTCGTTGCGGTAAATTCGATGATGAGAGGTCTTTGAAAAAAGGAAAGCATTTACCCAGACTCTTCAAGGAAAGAAAGGATGCACTCTTTAATATCTATAAGAAAAACAAACCCGATAAACCTATAGGGAAAAAGATCGGGATACCACAGGTATCTACCTTCTACGACCTTTATCCCATGTGGAAGGCATTTTTCATTGAGTTGGGCTTTGATGTTATAACCTCAAGCGATACCAATAAAGACATTGTCTATAATGGTGTGGAAGTGATTACCGCAGAAACCTGCTTCCCCATCAAGGTAGCACACGGACATGTTGTCGATATGCTGGATAGGGATATTGACTATCTGTTCCTGCCCAGCGTCGTTAATTTAACACACGCCAGCCCGAGGCTCACACACTCATACGCATGTCCATACGTCCAGTGTATTCCGTATCTCGTCAATTCGGCCATTGATTTTAAGGAAAAGAAATTTACCGTCCTATCTCCGGTTATCCATTTTGAATATGGAGAGGAGTTTGTAAATAAGACCATGCGGCAAATTGCAAAAAGTTTGGGAAGGACCGGGGAGACTATTGAACAAGCCATAAGAGCAGCACGCGAGGCGCTAAAAACGTTTAATAAAACCTTAGAGACGCGCGGACGAGAGATTCTGGAAAAACTGGGAGAAGATGAAAAGGCGTTCGTACTGATCAGCCGTTCCTATAACGGATGTGATACGGGCATGAACCTGGGTCTGCCTGAGAAATTGCGTGATTTAGGGATACTGACCATTCCTTTAGATTTTTTAACGCTTGATATCGAAGATGTGAGCCATGACTATCCAAATATGTATTGGAAGACGGGGCAAAAATTTCTCGCAGCAGCCCGATTGATAGCCAGAGACAAGAGGCTCTATCCCTTGTATATTACCAACTTTGGCTGCGGTCCCGACTCGTTTATCACGAAATTTTTTACCAAAGAATTGGGCGGGAAACCCTGTTTAATCATAGAAATTGACGAACACAGTTCTGACGTGGGAGCGCTAACCCGATGCGAGGCATTTATCGATAGCCTAAAAAATGTAAAACCCACTTCGAATGGTAAAAAGCTAAGAGACAATGGCCCATTGCATACCTTAGCAGAGAAAAAGAAACGCATGATCTATATCCCTTATATGTGTGACCACGGCATGATGATTGCCGCCTCTATGAAGGCTAGCGGTGTGCTGGCAGAGGCGCTGCCGATGGCAAATAAACAATCGATTGATATTGGACGAAAGTTTACTTCGGGGAAGGAATGTTATCCAGCGATACTGACAACAGGGGATATTGTGAAAAAGGCCATGAGTCCTGATTTTGATCCCGATGCCAGCGCTTTCTTTATGGCTACGGCATCCGGTCCGTGCCGGTTCGGCCAATACAATAAATTTCACCGGTTGGTGTTGGATGAGCTCGGATTTAGCAATGTGCCTATGTACACAATGGATCAGGGTGAGAACTATGGCGAAGATACCAAAAATCTTGGCACCCACTTCCGCAAACTGGCATGGAACGGTATTATGTACGTTGATCTCTTGCAAAAATTGCAAAGGGAAACGAGGCCGTATGAATTAAACAAAGGTGAAGCGGACGCCGTGTATGAAACCTTTGTGAAAAAGGCAGAAGCAGCGCTTGAAAAACGTCAGGGACTGGTTGAACCTGCCAGAGAAGCCAGAGATGCATTTGCAAATATAAAAGTGGACCGAAGTAAACCCAGGCCTCTGATTGGTATCATTGGGGAGACCTATGTCAGATGCAACGAGTTTGCAAACAATTTCCTTGCAAGAAATATCGAACGGCTGGGTGGAGAGGCATTTATCCCTCCTTTCTCCGAATGGATTAATTATATTGCGCACTGCCGCAGGGAATCCTGTCTCTTTGAAAAGGATTATAAGGGCTTTTTTGGAGAATTTATCTCTGACATTGTCCAGCGGTACGATGCTTATAAATTAACACAGGTGTTTAAAGGCAGAATAAGGCATTTCCTGAAAGATGCGTCTATTAAAGAACTCATCAAGAAAGGAAAACCGTATATCGACGATTCTTACAAAGGCGATCCGGTGCTCAGTATGGGAAAGGTGATCGAATACGTAGAGGAAGGGTTTGACGGCATTGTTAATGTAATTCCCTTCCACTGTATGCCTGGTACGGT
>JANLHY010000103.1 GCA_024653795.1 Candidatus Brocadiaceae bacterium
GCAAAACTTTTTTTGGAAGTTCTCAAAAAAGCAGGCACTGTCGAACTTGGGGGGAAGAAGAAGGGGTTTATTGTAAAGACCCCGATTACGGTTAGCAGCGGGGACGCGAGTGTTATGGCAGTGCCTTGCGAAAAAGGATTGATATTTTCGTATACCCTGGATTTTAATGGTTCTTTTATAAAGCGGCAAACGTATGATATCGAGATTACTGAGGAGAATTTTTGCAGAGATATTGCGCCTGCAAGGACGTTTGGGCTGAGTACCTATATTGAAGAGTTTAAGAAGCTTGGCCTGGGAAAAGGAGTTACAGATGACAATAGTATCATTGTGCATGAAGACGGAAAGATGACCAAGCCGATTTCTATGAAACCTGCAAAATTGCGATTTCCTGATGAGTTTGTCAGACACAAAATTTTGGACCTTGTAGGCGACCTTTATCTGGCTAATGTAGTAATTCAGGGACGCATCGTTGCAAACAGGTCTGGGCATTCCCTGAACGTTCAATTAGCAGAAAAGATTGCAAGTGTTGCATAACTCAGAGAAATATAACCTTAATACTGGCATTGTGAAGAATGATAGAAACATGCAAAGAAAAGGGGCTTGGGATGAAAATTCATAAATCAGCGATTGTGCACCCTGATGCCATTTTAGGGGAAGAAGTTGAAATCGGCCCCTTTTCGATAATAGGTGCGAATGCTACGATTGGAGAGGGCACTATTATAAAAAACCATGTTACAATCACAGGAAATACCTCTATAGGGAAAAACAATATTATCCATCCTAATGCCGTTTTGGGCGCAGAACCGCAAGACCTTAAATACCGGGGTGAGTGTACATTTCTTGAAATGGGTGACAATAATGTAGTGAGGGAAGGCGTAACGATTAATGCCGGTACGGCAGGTGGTGGAGGAAAAACGGTTGTCGGGGATAACAACTTCTTTATGGCATGTGCACATGTTGCACATGATTGCATCATAGAAGATAACGTCCTTTTGGCGAATGGTGTGTTGTTGGGAGGACACATTATGATCGAGAGGGGCGCCAAGTTGATGGGGCTTGTTGGTATACAGCCTTTTGTGACCATTGGACGATATGCTTATGTGGGAGGTCATACCCGGATTGTTCAAGATGCCCCGCCTTATGTAATTATAGAAGGACATCCTGCAAAGATACGGCAAGTGAATGTTGTTGGGTTGGAGAGAGAGGGTTTTTCAAAAGAACAAATTGATGAAATCAAAAAGGCATTTCTGGCATTATTTCGTTCTGACGAATTGAACAGGAACAAGAATTTAGAAGATTTAGAAAGGCAAAAGGATATCTCTCCGGAAATCAGACATCTTGTCACCTTTTTAAGGAATGTGGACAAGGGAAAGTTCGGAAGGTATCGGGAGCTTTTTCGGTATTCAGAAATAACAACGAATTAACATGCAGAGATTAAAAGTTGCTGTGGTTGGTGTTGGACATCTGGGGAAGGAGCATGCGAGGGTTTATGCTGAATTGCCTGGAGTAGAGTTATATGGAGTGGTTGATATACAAGGTAAACAGGCGGAGAAAATTGCTCAACAATACAATACCCGTTATTTCACAAATTATAAAGAGGTACTTGATAAGGTTACAGCGGTAAGCATAGCAGTACCCACAAAGTCTCATTACGCCATTGCAAAAGAATTCCTCCAACAGGGAGTTCATGTTATGATCGAGAAGCCCATGACGGGGACGGTGTCTGAGGCGAGAGAATTAATAAGCATTAGCAAAGAAAAGAAAATAGTTCTTCAGGCAGGATATATTGAGCGATTTAATCCTGCAATTGTTGCAATAAAAAAACTTTCCATCAATCCAAGATTTATTGAGTGTCACCGGTTAAGTCCGTTTACTTTTCGCTCTGCGGACATCGGTGTGGTTCTGGATTTGATGATACATGATATCGATATTATCCTGCACATAACCGGCTCTAAGGTAAAAAAATTTGATGCCGTAGGCGTGAATGTAATTTCAGACAAAGAGGATATTGCTAATGTCCGTATCCAGTTTGAAAATGGGTGTGTGGCAAATATAACGGCAAGCCGTGTGTCCCTTGCCCCCATGCGTAAGATGAGGTTATTTTCTGAGGATTCGTATATTTCTATTGACTATCAGAAGAAGGAAGCATTAATATATAAAAAGTCGCCGGAACTGACATTAAAGTCGTTAAATATCCCGGAAATGGATGTTTCGACCATTGCCGATTTGAGAAGTTACGTATTTGGCGACCTGTTAAAAATCGAGCATATCAAGATGGACGATTATGAACCCCTCAAAAAGGAGCTTGAATCTTTTGTGGCTTGTGTCGTGAAGCACAAAGAACCTGTCGTTTCAGGCGAGGAGGGTTTAAAGGCTATTGAGGTCGCAAATGATATTTTGTGCGAGATAAAGAAAAATCTCAAACTCTCTCACATACCAGGCATGGAGGATAAAAAATGACGTCATTTGATTTTTTACATATCGAAGCCGAGATCGTTGGAAATAAGGTCGTCGGGAAGGCTGGAGGGGTGTTGGGCAAGATGTTGCAGCCTTACGTAGATCAGTTTTTTGATAAGATTAATGCCCTGAAGGTGATTGCCAGGGTTAACGGTATGCATGTGTATAATCTCTATAATCCGCCTTTCCCAAGCCAGGCAGGAATGCGGTTTCTTGAGAGAAAGTTGAGAATGATGTTGTATAAGACGGCATTTCCTGTTACGGCGAATTTGGCAATAACTCATAAATGTCAGTGTCAATGTATCCATTGCAGCGCAGACCCATTTATCGATCCTTCTAAAAAGGAACTCATGGTAGAGGAAATAAAAACGGTAGTGGATGGGGCATTGGATCTTGGTGCAAGCCTTGTTATCTATGTGGGTGGAGAACCTCTGCTCCGGGAAGAACTCTTTGAACTCATTCAATATGTAGATAAAACCAAGGCGATCTCAATGATATTTACCAACGGCTTGCTCCTGACGGAAGAAAATGTCCGGAAACTTGCTAATGCAGGTATGTTTTCATTAAATATTTCCATAGACAGTAGTGAACCTGAATTGCACAACGAATTTCGGGCAGTACCCGGTTGTTATCAAAAGGCGTTTGAAGGCGCTGAGCGATGCCGGAAGGCTGGTATTTTAACAGGGATTTCCACGTATGCAACCAGTGAAAGCATCAAAACTGGAAAGGTTGAAAAGCTTTTAAAGATTGCACAAGAGCAGGGTTTTTCAGAGGTTACTATTTTTGATTGCATACCATCGGGCCGATTCTTAAAGGATGCGTCAAAAATATTGACAGCAGAAGACCGGAAACAACTTATTGCTATTACCAGGAAATATCACGAAACGAATCACCCTATGGGGATAAACTGCATGTCGATTATTAATTCCCCGAGGGGCGTGGGTTGTTACGGCGCTCAGTCGCAATTCTATATGACGGCATACGGCGATATTAATCCTTGTGATTTTAACCCTATTAATTTTGGGAATGTGCGTGAGATGCCCATCCAGGAAATATGGAAGAAGATGGTGACACATCCTGACTTTAGCAAGCGATACCCCACGTGCCGCATGCAGAGTAAGGCGTACAGGAAAAAATATATCGATCCGCTTCCGAAAAACGTGCGGCTGCCGGTAAGAATAGAAGATATTGCACCTGTTGAAATGGCAAATCAGGAGTCCACCCTTGCGGGGGTAAGTTAATCGTTGGATGGGAAAAAATGTGTAAAATTTTCCTATAGAATTTCCTGACAAAAGTCCGTATTGAAATATGAGTATAAATTTTATTTCCTGATATAGCTAAAAAATGCCTTTACTATTGAGAAAAATATCTATGTTGACTAAAGTATAATTATTGTAACAGTTTAGTTTTTTGAAAACATCCATAGTCGAAAATGCCTTTGTAACAATAGGTAGTGGCAATTCATGAATTGCCACTACCTTGTATGATAACCACATTATTACTGGAATTTTTCAAAAAACTAAACTGTTACTAATTATCTAAGGAGATACATAATGAAAGAAATAGCTGTTACATCAAAAGATATCATTTGGATAGTTTCTATTCTGTTCGGCATTTATTTTGTATTTATACATTCTTACTTAATTTGGTGTCTTAAAAAAATAAAGAGATTGGTGCAGAAATCAGAAAAAAGAGGATCGGAGATAACTAATCTTGTTAATGATTTAGCAAATCACCGACAACATGTAAAAACATTATTGTCAATAATCTCTGAATTGAGAGATAGAGAGAATGAGTAAAAGATTTAAGCCAAAACTTGGCGAAAGGAGGGAAAAAGATGGAAACGTATGTTCATTTAATTGTTGTAAGTGTGTTAGGGGTTAGTATGATTAGTCTGATAAGTTTTTGGGTTGGTATGTCTCGATACACTAATCAATTAAAAAAAGCTCTGAAAAATGAAAAAAATAACATTGAATGCATTCGGAAGGAGATAAAAGAAAATGATAGAACAATTGAAGAAGTGTTAAAGAACTTTGCAAGTAAAAATCCTGCATCCAAAGAGCAAATGCTACGGGAATTAAAGATTTCCTAAGAGATTTTATAATTGTTACATTTGTTTCCCAATAACTGACATTTTCTTGTCTATTATTAGAGGTGATGTCTCTTTTAAGAAGCTTGACAGAGATATTAAATGACGCTTCACCGCATGAAGGAAATGTAGTGAATTTTAATAAATATCAAATCTCTTAAAGAATAAAATTAAAAATTCCAAACAGATTTGATATCGAGGTACTAAATCTATTTTAGATATGAAATTAGTGTTTGATGTTCAAAGTGTATTAACATAATCTTGGTTTTTCCACATGAGGAGGGAAATTATGGACAGTGAAATTCTCATCACGAAAAAAATGAGTACGGGAGAAGTAACGAAGAAATATCCCGCAACAAAAACGGTTTTCGCAAAATATTTCGGGAAAGGCTGTTTCGACTGCCCTTCCTTTGGTACCGAGGATATAAACCTTGCCTGCATGATGCACAATACCGATGTTGATAAATTTGTTAAAGAATTAAACGAGGCGGCAAAACAAGAGGAGGTTAAAAAATAACTTTGGAACCTATACACTTAAAAGAAAAAATAAAATTTAATAAAGAACATTTTATTCCAAACATTCTTTACGCTTCGCCAACGGTGAAGATGCCCCTTATTTGCATGGAACCAGGGCAGGAGATTCCTCCGCACGGAGGGCATAGCGTAGGCATCTTTTATGTGAAAGAAGGTAAAGGTATCTTCTCGCTCGACAACAAGAAGATTGATATGGAAAAGGAAATGATTATTATTGCCCCTGAGGGTTCATCGAGGGGAATGAAGTGTTTGGAAAGAATGGTCGTTTTGGCTATAAGCGTGGGATAAACAAATTGATTTAAAAAAGGAGTAAGCATGAGTAAGACACAGCCTGTTATACTAGATGTAAGAAATATAGTTCCCAGAGAAAGACACCCAAAGATTTTTAATACATTTGACAGTCTGAAAAAGGGAGAAATGATGGTGCTGATAAACGATCATGACCCCAAGCCGTTGAAGTATCAGCTAGACGCAGAGCGTACTGGGCAGTTAGACTGGAAATATATAGAACAGGGGCCGGAAATTTGGAAGGTGGAAATAACAAAAAAATAAATTAAGCTGCCTTCGGAAGCGACTTTTAATCTCCCCTCTAGAAAGAGGGGCTGGGTGTGTGTTGCGGCAAACTTACACACCCCTTTATCCCCTCTTTTTAGAGGGGAATTATAAAAGATTGAATTTCCTGAATATTAAATTAGGGTAATCTCATGCGTTTTTTATATTTAACCATGTTAGGTAAGGGAAAGGAGGAAGAAAAGGATATGGGCAAGGGGATAAAATTCATGGTCGCTATGGGTATCTTAGCGCTGCTTGGCTGTATTCAGTTAGGTTGTGAACAGACGGGTGTGAAAAAAGAGGCCACTACTTCTCCACAGGCAAAAGAAAAGGCAGTTGCTGCTAAACAACCAGAGGCTTCTGCTCCTGAAGTGCAAAAAGAGGCAAAGTCTTGTTGCGCAGTAAAGAAGGAGGAAACGGCGTCTCATCCAACAGATAAGAGGACAATTCAGCAAATTATTTCTCAGTTGACGGGAGAGAAGATTGGTCCTGATAATTCAGGCGATCTTTATTCCGGCGGATTAACGGCAACATACACGAGTCCGGAAGAAACACTGCCTGGCGAGGGTAAGTTTGGAAAGCTGTTTAAATTTTTACCCGTTATGCGCTGGTATGATCCTGATCATTATTATACACCAAATATGAATGTATCAGGGGAGTTTAAGCATGAGGAGTGTGTTATGTGTCACACGGTGCAGTCCCCTGGTATTGTTGCTCAATGGAAAAAGAGCAAGCATGCCTCAACGGAAAAGGGTGTCGTGGGCTGCGACAAATGTCATGGGAACAATCACCAGCAGTTACACATGCCTTCCTGGAAACATTGCGGTGAGTGCCATCCTGAGCAGCAGGCAGGACATCGCGGCGGTAAGATCGGTTCGCATACATACGCATTTCATGTAAGCACGGTTGAAGCTACATGGCAGATAGCAAAGCCAGAAGCAGAGGTAACGGCCTGTGCCTCGTGCCATGGCATTGCGGAGAACCGCTGTGATGGATGTCATACGAGACATGATTTTTCTTTGGCAGAGGCGAGAAAACCCAATAACTGCGGTATTTGCCACACAGGCCTGGACCACTATGAATATGAGATGTACAGGGAATCGTATCATGGTATGATTTACGAATCTGAGCAGCATACGTGGGATTGGTCTAAACCCATGAAGCCGGAAAACTATAAAACACCCACCTGTGCATTTTGCCATATGAAAGATGGCGAACACAATACGCAGAAATCTGCTACGATTAACAGCCATATGGGGACAGCGCTTGTAGACAGGGGCGCTCCTCGATTCAAGGAATCCCGGCAGAATTGGATTAATACCTGCAAGGGTTGCCATTCACCCCGATTTGCAGCAGACCAGTTCGAGGCGATGGATGAAGCCGTGAAGGTAAGCTTTGTAAAATGGCGTGAAGCTATGAAAATCGTGACTGACCTCTACAATGATGGCATGCTGGATCCTATGCCGAATGACCTGGCTCCTGATTACGCAGGACACTATACTTTTAGTTTATTACCAGGAGGCGAGGGCAGGATGTTTAACGTCTCTGATATAGAACGCACTTCCTTTGAGATGCTGGTTTATATCACCAATGCCATATACAAGGCCATGGCTCACGGTGCAATGTACGGGGCTACGTATGGAAAGGGCGCCTTCCTGCAGGATCGCTGGCTTGTAAAGATTAAAGGCGAGGCTAGCAGGTTAAGAAGGATAAAGGCGCTGGAAAATCAGGTGGGGCTACAGCATAAGGCTTATGATTTCTGGAAACACGGTGAATATACCGATATGCTTCTGGGTTGGAAGAGGAAACCTGGTGATGTGAACAAGGCAGAATGCAAACACGAGGGTGAGAAGTGTATGGCAGAATAAAAGATCATTTCTGCTATTAAGAATTTCTTTCTGACTGAAAAATACGTTTTTAAAATAAAAGGGTAGGCTGTACAGCCTACCCTTTTTATTTTAATTCAAACGCTATCGTATTTGTGGTATTTGCTTTTACCTCAACCTGCCTGTCTTCCGACTTGTATCGCTCATGCCACAGCTTTACGGTATATTTTCCTTCCGGCAGATTCGTGATGGAAAAACTACCATCGTTATTGACTCTTGCAAAGTATGGATTTTGAAGGACCAGGATGTAAGCAAACATATCAACGTGCACATTGCACAGCATGGATGCAATCCCTAATTTGTTGAATGTGAACGACCTTACTTCACCCTTGAGCCACGTTCCCAGGTTCACGTTGTCTGCTACTGCATCAGGTGAATAGACGTTGTGCTGAACCATGTCGCTGTTCAGGAAATCGACCGTTGTCCCTTTGAGTAAAGGAAGCACGTGCGGAATAAAGGCCATATTCTTTTGATCCATAACGGCATGTTCCTGCGGGGGTTCAAAGGTATTCTGGACATTTTCTATATAAGCAAGGGTATCCTTGAGATACTTGGCTTTTTTGGCATTGACAGTGCCGTTGACCGTACCCAGCCCCTTTTCTTCGGCATAAACACGAATAGTAGTACTTGCCGTTACTAAAAATACTGCGAAAAATAAGATACTTAGCGTCTTTCTATAAACCCTCATATTATTGCTGAACATAGCTGTAAAAATCTCCTTTTCTCAAGTTAGAAAGTCCCCTCTTGGGAGGGGATTTAGGGGTGGGTAAGGCGGTAATTCGTGAAATATTCACTGAGATTTCACGACCCTTGTCCTCGTGA
>JANLHY010000109.1 GCA_024653795.1 Candidatus Brocadiaceae bacterium
CAAGTTTTCTCAAATTTACTCATAATTATAAGGGCAACACGGTTGCAATGGTGAAAATGGATGATATAATTATGAGTAAAAATGAGAACCACAAACCAAAACCACATCAAGCAACGCAATCTATTCTTTGAGCCGTCCGCATTACCGGGCAAACTGACCTTACCACTATTTATCTTACCAGAAGATACGAAACCGAGGAGAATAAATCATATGGCCAAATTCAAGCCGTTTCATGAATTTCAGAAACCACTGATAGTATTTACACCGGAATCGTTTTTAGATTACGCAGAGACGGTAATACCACCAGATCATCTTTGCAGATCAGTAAAAGAGGTCGTATATTTATTAGATACAGAGCCCATAGAAGCGAAGTATTCCTTTTTAGGTCAACATACGTATCATCCGAAGTTACTGTTAAGTTTATTGTTTTATGGATATGCAACAGGAGTTCGCAGCAGTAGGAAATTAGCCGAGAGGTGTATAAGTGATCATATGTACATCTATTTAATGCAATGTTACACCCCGGATCATCGAACAATCAGCGATTTCCGCAAGAATAATCTCAAAGAAATCGAGAAGTATTTTGTGGATATAGTCAGAATATTTAGCAAATTAGGATATAGCCATGTAGGTAAGATATACATAGATGGGACAAAGCTCAAAGGCAATGCCTCGGCGAAGCGGACGAAAGATCGGGCAGGATTTGAGAAATGGTTATCTGAGATAGAAGAGGAAGTTGCCAAATTATTACAAGAAGGAGAGGCTATCGACAATCAAGAAGACGAGACGTGTAAAATAGATCCTGAGCAGGAGGCATTAAAGAAGAAGTTATCAGACCGTAACTATTTGAAGCGGCAGATAGAAGAAGCGTTAAAGATCATGAAGGAAGAGGAGAAGGAAAAGATAAATCTTACAGACAGAGACGCCAATCACATGAAAACAGGGGGGAGTAAGGATATTCGTCCAGGTTACAATTGTCAGGCAGTGGTAACCGAAGCGGGTTTTATCTTGGCAGCAGAAACGGTAACAGATGCAAATGACCGGAATCAATTGAAACCTATGGTAGAGCAAGCAGAGTCAAACACTCAGGAAGCAGTGAAAGAGACAGCAGCAGATAGTGGGTATGGGAGCTACGCAAATTATGAGTACCTTGAGCAAAAAGGAATAGATGGATATGTGCCCGATAGTAATTTTCAACAGTACAAGTCGGGAGAATACAAGAAAGAGGAAAACCGGTATCACTATACCAATTTTGAATATGATGCAGCAACCGATAGTTATATGTGTCCCGAAGGGAAGCGGTTAGCGTATTGGAAAACCAGAACAAATAAGACCGAGAGCCGTCAATGGAATCATAAAGTGTATAAAGGGACAGAGTGTGGAACATGTGCGAAACGAACATTATGTACCAAGTCAAGGGTACGGGAACTACTCATTGATATACGAGAACCTCTTTTAAAAAGGATGAGGGAAAAGTTATTATCTGAAGAGGGAAGATTAAAATATTTTATGCGACAATACATCATTGAACCCATCTTTGGACATCTGAAGTTTAATGTAGGGTATCGAAACTTTCTGTTACGAGGTATAGAAAAAGTAAGTGCGGAGTTTAAGCTGATGTGTATTGGATGGAATTTGAAAAAGATGTTAAAACTGGGAATAAAGCCAGTCAGGATATAGGGTGAAATGGTAGAGATAAAATATATGCTGATCTGGCAGCTTCAAATGCTTCTTAAGAGAGAGATAAAAATTATGATCCAGCAGGAAAATTGAAACTCATCCCTGACAGATTTTAAAAATCCCCTCTCTTTTACAAAATATCGTTTTTTTTCTGTCTTGTAGATTTATATTCTCGGACAGCCTGT
>JANLHY010000111.1 GCA_024653795.1 Candidatus Brocadiaceae bacterium
TCAATATCAATCAGGAGAAGAACCCCCGTCTGGTTATAATCCTTGTTGTGAGACAACCATTCATTCAGTTGTTCCATAAAGCATGTCCGGTTGAGAATCCCTGTCAACTCATCATGAGAGGCAAGATATTTTGCTCTTTCTTCAGTCTGCATCTTTTCTGTGATGTCTTCTTGTACTGCAAGAAAGTGGGTGATTTGTCCCTTTTCATTTCTGATGGGGGTAATTAAACCGTTGCCCCAGTAGTACTGTCCGTTCTTCTTCTTGTTTTTGAATATGCCCCGCCATGTCTTTCCTGCAAGAATAGTTCTCCATAACTCCTCATCCTCTGCATGGGTAGTCTCTCCAGAGGCGAATATGCGGGGATTCTGGCCGATTACTTCTTCCTTAGCATATCCTGTGACCTGCTCAAGCGTGGAGTTTACATATTCGATCTGCCCTTTCACATCGGTAATGAACACAACATTGATGCTCTGATTAATAGCCGTAAAAAGTTTTTTGATTTCTTCCTCTGCGCGTTTACGTTCGGTGACGTCCTGAACCGTTCCGTTCATCTGAATTGCCTTGCCCGTGCTGTCAAAGAGAACTTCTGCCTGTTCGTGGACTATGCGTTCCGAGCCGTCGGGCAAGACTATGCGGTGGTCAATGCTGTAAGGCATTTTCTCATATAAGGCGTCGTTCACGGATTTCTTTACGAATTCCCTGTCATCAGGATGTACGGAATTCAGGAATGTATCATAGGTAGCGCTAAAAGATTGAGGAGTAAGGCCGAAGATGCGATATATCTCATCAGACCAACGTAATTCATTTGTAATAATGTTCCATTCCCAGTTCCCAAGGTGGGCAATTTTCTGTTCATTGGTAAGGCTGGATTCGCTTTTCTGCAGCGAATCTTCTACCAGTTTCCGTTCCAATTCAGCAGAGGCTCGCACAGCAAATATCTGTAACAGTGATTCTAGCTGCTGAGGGTTGTCCAGTTTTTTACATGACATCGCTGTAAGCAATCCTAAAGGTTTACCGCTTGAATCAAATAGTGGGATGCCCACATAACTTTCAACTCCCATTTCCACCAATGCGCGATCCTCCGGGAATTGCTTCTGAACGTCCTTTGCATAGGTGCATACACGGTTATTTAGAACGTTAGCGCATGGTGTTCCTGCTAGTTTGTATGTAAAGTTGTCTACGATGCTGCCGTGTGCATATACGGCAATAGTTTCTACTTCTTTACCATAGCCGGTCAATGTGCCGATAAACACATAGTTAACGTTTAACGCCTTTGCAATGTGCTGTACCAATGACCGGAAGAACGCTTCACCGGTAAATGACGAAACCCTTTCGGTAACAGAACGCAGTGTCTTCTCCATTTGTTTGTTTTCAGCAATTACCTTTTCGAGTTCTTTCACCTTCTCTTCAAGTTTTTCCACGACAGTTTGGCTGTGGCTCTCAAGGAATGCTTTTTCGTCATCAATCATTCTTTTTTCAATCTGCGCAGCAGGTTGTTTTTTCCGTTCAAGTATGGTTTGAATCTTTTCCCATAACTCATCGAGCGTTTTAGGTTTTTCGATAAATGCTTCTGCCCCCAGTGAGAGGGCAAGTTCCCTGTCCTTGCTGCCCGTGTAAATTGCGGAGTAGAATACACAGGGAATGGAACGCAGGTTTGGATCCATTTTGATATTTCTGAGGAGGGTAAAGCCATCAACCTTAGGCATCATGGCATCTGTGATGATCAGGTCGGGTTTATGGATTTTGGCCTTTTCGAAGCCATCCTGCCCATCCACCGCCTCGATAATTTCGTGGCCGAGATTTTCGATGAATAGCCTCAGAATATCCCGGATTTCTTCAGTGTCATCAACTATCAGTATTTTCATAGCAAATGTTCAGGAATTTCAAACTTTTGTGATTCCTTTTGCTGGTTCAATCGTCCTCGATTGAACCGAAATGTTTCGGTTCAGGCGGCAAACCTGATAATCACAGTGTTTTTGGCTATATAGTATTACCCTGTAAAAACTTCTTTTTTTTGTAAGTTTTTCAGAGGAATCTAATATCGAATATCGCCTCCCCCTGTCCCCCTCCGTGAGGGGGAGAAAGGGGGAGGATGAATGTCGAAGGATAATAGAACATTTGATCTTGAATATCGCTGAAGAGATTTTGCCGTCAGAATTATTCGTACAAAGGTGGATAAGAAAACTTCATAATTCGAAATTCCTTGTTCGATATTCGTAATTCAATACACCGTTAAAAAGAACCGAGATGTTAGAGATTTTTCTTACTTTACACTTCCGACTCGTTCGGATTAGGTCTTCGGCGGCTATTTTTATTTGCATGTAGGGGCAATTCATGAATTGCCCCTACAAGATTCGTCCTCGTGAAAACGGGGATTGAATTTCCTATACATAAATTAGGTTGCCTACGGCAGCTACACAATAATACGTATCAATTTAGTGTTTTGAAAAATTAAGCCCTGTTAAGGGCGTACTGTTTGTAACAATTAATCGTTAAGATACGATTAGCTCCGTAGGAGCGACCTGTATATGATTGATATGCAAACAGGTCGCTCCTGACGGAGCTCATGAATTGATAAATTTTTCAAAAGACTAAATTGTTACCATGTTTATAAAACATTGCTTTTTTAACAAAGATTTTTAAGCTGGTTTTACAGTAAATTATATTACCTCCCCTTCATCCCCTCCTTGCGAAGGAGGAACAAGGAAGGCTTTCAATTTTACCACCCCTTTCCCCTCCTTACAAAGGAGGGGATTGAGGGGTGGTTAATTTGGTTGTAGCTACTCCACACTGTATATTTCTGTGGTAAATGTCACTTCTAATTTATATGCAGATTGTAACGCACTGTCAACTATTTTATATAAATTTATGCTTATGATTATTAATTCCGATGTGTCTGGTGTATAATGCTTAAGATATTCAAATCCAGGATAAAACATTCGAAACCACAAATGCCTATACAAAAATTTGCATTCACTCATAAAACAGACACCAATACACTGCTCAATTTTATCGCCAAGAAATTAACCGTATCGAAAAATAAGGCAAAACAATTCCTGGACAGACGACTGGTTTTTGTGAACAAAAGGCGTGTATGGATTGCCTCCTACAAATTGAATAAGGGGGATATGGTTGAGGTCGTTACAGAGAAGACACCGCTATCGGATTCCAGTTCAAAGCATACAGGAACAAGATTTCAAAAAGACACCATTTTATTTCAGGATAACCATTATTTGATTGTTTCAAAACCCCCTGATATAGTGACAAACGGCCCGGATAGCCTTGAAGAACAACTGAGGACGTGTTTTCAGGATAACCATATCCAAGCCGTTCATCGGCTTGACAAGGATACCTCTGGAGTTGTTATCTTCGCAATGAACAAGGACACCTTCGAGCGCATGAAGACCTTGTTTAAAAAAAATCTTATGAAAAAAGTTTACCGGGTTATTGTAAGGAGTGGTGTGGGTAAACGGTCATTTACTATGAATACCCCTATAAAAGGACAAAGGGCTGTGTCACACGTGAAGCTCTTAAAGAGGGGTAAGGATGCCTCCTATCTGGAGGTTGATATTGAAACTGGCAGGACACATCAGATCAGGATACATCTTGCATCTGTGGGATACCCGGTCATTGGAGAGACAGAATACGACCGCAAACCAATCGAACACCAGTTATTGAGGCAAATACGAAGACAGATGCTTCATGCCTATCAGATATTTTTTGTCCATCCCTATACGCAGAAAATGGTATCCGTTACGGCAAATATCCCCGAAGATTTTAATCAGTGCCTTATGGCTTTAGGTCTTGGAAATAGGTAATGCAGATTTTATATGTTCAAAAATCTCGTCTTCTAATTGGTCGTTACCAATCCTTTCCTGATTTTCTCTGTCAAGATGCCATCTTATCGGGTTATTGTGAATGTATTCTCTGATTTTGTTCAGTTTATTTTCGTTACGGATGATGTGTTCATAATAGTTGCGTTGCCAAACAGGAATGCCAGTTGAATTACGTATCGTGTTTATTTGTTTTGATGAATTCATCTTGAAATAACCGACAACCTTTGGAATTAACATCCTGCGTCTTTTAGTTTTCTGGTTGGTGTTTGCCGTTTGTAGGGGCAATTCATGAATTGCCCCTACATTTTTTGTTTTATTATTGTGGAGCAATTCGGGAATTATTCCTACCGTATCAACAATTTTAACTATTCCGTGAATATGGTTCGGCATTATGACAAATGAGTCCGATTCAATATTGGCGTAACGTCCAGGCAAGTTGTTCCAAAATTCTAAGACGATTTTGCCAAATTGGTTTAATGACATACGTTCATTTTCTACCTTACCAAAGATACATTCTTTTTCGTATGTACAAATTGTAATAAAATATGCCCCTAGTCGCGAATAATCGTATTCTTTCAATCGAAGAGATTTTCTTGGATGAATATCGGAATCGTATTTCATAAGGATTTTATTATTGGAACCAATTCATGAACAACCCTGTAGGTGCGATTCGTGAATCGCACCTATAATAAACCTATCCAATTTGTTTTTGACCAGTTCGCAGACAGATATGTAAGTAATAGCTCTATATTAGAGGAGAGGCAGATCAGCCAGTTCAGAAAACCCGGACCCTAAAAGAAAACCTCTATTAGTCATCTCATACACTCCTTGCCTTTTCTAGCATAATTTGTAGGGGTAATTCATGAATTACCCCTACAGTTTTTTCTTTACAAGTTCACGCGCTGTCCAGTAAACCTTAAATTGCAAGGTTATTTACTCTGGAACAGATTTGTCTTGCTTTTGAAAACTCTTCAAATACCTGAAGTAGTCGCCATCCGTGGTAAGAATGAGATGTGTTTGCTTATTGAAGGTCGATTCGTAAGTTTCCAGGGTTTTAGTAAAGGAGTAAAATTCAGGCGCCTTTTCGTATGCCTCGGCATAGATCTTTACGGCCTCGGCATCTGCCTGCCCCATGGTTTCCTCGGCAGTCCTATACCCTTCCGATTGAATGCGTTCCAGTTCTCTCTTCATAGCGCCCAGGATTTCTGCCTCTTCTCTCCGTCCCTCTGATTCGTATTTGTTGGCAATACGGATACGTTCGGATCGCATCCGGTCATAGATTTTGGGAATGACGGCCTCGACGTAATTGATGTACTTTATCCGAACGTCAACCAGTTCAATTCCGTAGCGGCCTTCCAGCGCACGTGCAGCCATTTTCCGGATTTCTCCAACGATCTCATCACGCCCCATGGTAATCAATACCTTTTTAATATCCTCTGCCTCTTCCAGTTCTTTTGTCGTATATTCCA
>JANLHY010000112.1 GCA_024653795.1 Candidatus Brocadiaceae bacterium
GGAGAGATACCCCGCGAAAAAAAAGGAAATAGTTTAGATAATACACGCAAGGTAATACTATATAGCCAAAAAAACTGTGATTATCAGGTTTGCCGCATGAACCGAAACATTTCGGTTCAATCGAGGACGATTGAACCAGCAAAGGGAATACAAAATTAGGCTGCCTTTGGTAGCGACTTTTAAGCTCCCCTCTAGAAAGAGGGGCCGGGGGTGTGTTGCGAGGTACAGACGCGCCCTGCCAGGGCGTCTCTACACACCCCTTTATCGTTCGACTGAGCTCACGACGAAGTCCCCTCTTTCTAGAGGGGAATCACAAAATTGAAATTCCTTGAACATTTGCTAATAAGCAAACTATGAAAATACTGATAGTTGATGACACTGAAGAAATCAGGGATGTTTTGAGGTTATTCATCGAAAAACTCGGCCACGAAATTATCGAGGCGGTGGATGGGCAGGATGGCTTCGAAAAGGCCAAAATCCATAAACCCGGCCTGATCATTACCGATGCCATGATGCCTAAGGTTGATGGCTTTACCCTCCTCAGAAATATCAAAATGGATCCAAGCCTGCGTTCCATTCCCTGTGTATTCTACTCCGCAATTTACACGGACAGCAAGGACAGGGCACTTGCGCTCTCACTGGGGGCAGAAGCATTTATCGAAAAACCTAAAACGCTCGATGAGTTATGGGAGAAGATTCAAACCATACTTGAACGGAAAAAACAACCTGCTGCGCAGATTGAAAAAAGAATGATTGATGACGAAAAGGAATTCCTTAAGAGCCACAGCCAAACTGTCGTGGAAAAACTTGAAGAGAAGGTGAAAGAACTCGAAAAGGTAATTGCTGAAAACAAACAGATGGAAGATTCGCTGCAGAAAAGTGAAGCCAGTCTTGCAAATGCCCAACGAATCGCCCGACTGGGAAACTGGGAATGGAATATCGTAACCAATGAATTACGGTGGTCTGATGAAATCTATCGCATATTCGGACTGACACCGCAGGAGTTTGACGCTACATATGAGGCATTCCTGAATTCCGTACACCCCGACGACAGAGAATTTGTAAAGAAATCTGTGAACGACGCCTTATATGAGAGAATGCCTTACAGCATTGACCACCGCATAGTCTTGCCCGATGGCTCGGAACGCACAGCCCATGAACAAGCAGAAGTTGTCTTTGACAGCACGGGCAAGGCAATTCAGATGAACGGAACGGTGCAGGACGTCACCGAACGTAAACGCGCAGAGGAAGAAATCAAAAGACTTTTCACAGCTATTGATCAGAGTATCAATAATGTATTTATTACAGATGTGAAAGGGCGGATCGAATATGTAAACTCCACGTTTGAGCAGGTCACAGGATATGCTAAGGAAGAAGCAATCGGCCAGAATCCCCGCATACTCGCCTCTGGAGAGACTACCCATGCAGAGTATGAAGAGTTCTGGAGAACTATTCTTGCAGGAAAGACATGGCGGGGCATATTCAAAAATAAGAAGAAGAACGGACACTACTACTGGGGCAATGGTTTAATTACCCCCATTAGAAATGAAAAGGGACAAATCACCCACTTTCTTGCAGTACAAGAAGACATCACAGAAAAAATGCAGACTGAAGAAAGAGCAAAATATCTTGCCTCTCATGATGAGTTGACAGGCATTCTCAACCGGACATGCTTTATGGAACAACTGAATGAATGGTTGTCTCACAACAAGGATTATAACCAGACGGGGGTTCTTCTCCTGATTGATATTGACGGCTTTAGATTAATCAATGATACCTATGGGCATAGTACCGGAGACAATGTATTACATCACGTGGCTGTATTTCTCACGAACACCCTCTTTGAAATGGATAAACATTATGTAAATAGAGCTGTAAAGGAAAGTATTCTGAGTCGTTTGGGCGGGGATGAATTTGCAATTTTCCTTCCAGACAGAGATGAAAAGGAAGGGATGGAGACTGCCGAAGAAATCAGAAAGAGATTAGAAAAATCCCGATTCGTGGAAGTACCCGGCCATGTAACGACAAGTATAGGCGTAGCCATTTATCCAAGAGACGGGAGTATGACAAAAGAACTTCTTACCAAGGCGGATGCCTCTATCTACCATGCCAAAGAACTTGGGCATAACAGAATACACCTTTACAACACAGAAGATCTGGTATTGGAGAAAATACGCTCCAGAATGGAGTGGAAAGGACGCATCCAGAAGGCCATTGATGAAGACCGTTTTGAACCGTGGTTTCAACCCATCTTAGTCCTGAAGGACAATCAGGTACATCACTATGAGGCGCTTGCAAGAATGCGTGATACAAATGGGGAAGTAATTCTTCCCTGGGCATTTGTCGATACGGCAGAAACGTTTGGTTTAATTACCGCGATCGACCGCATAATTATTAATAAAACATTACAGACCCAATCAAATTTGTGTAAACAGGGTAAAGTATTATCCTTCAGCATGAACCTCTCCGGAAAAGATTTGGGCGATAAAGAAATTCTACAATTCTTGAAATCTGCGATAATCGAAACAGGTGCAGACCCCAGGTTCCTTATATTTGAAATAACTGAGACAGCGGCTATTCGTGACTTAGACAGGGCCATTAAATTCATCCGGGAATTAAAAGCAACAGGGTGCAGTTTTGCGCTGGATGACTTTGGGGTTGGTTTTACCTCTTTCAAATATCTGAGAGAAATGGAGGTTGACTATATTAAGATAGATGGGGTTTTCATAAGGACGCTCCACGAGACCACGAACGACCATATTTTTGTCAAGGCTATAGCAGACGTGGCAAGGGGTATGGGGATAAAAACGATTGCAGAATTTGTTGAGAATAACGAAATAATCAAAATTCTTAAGGAATACGGTGTAGACTATGGACAGGGTTACTTTATAGGCAAACCCTCTCCGGAGGTCTAAAAGCATTTCCCATATATTCGCAACGTTAATGCATACACCCGGCATCTCTATGCTGGTTCAGGCTTGTAGCCTGAACCGAAACATTTCGCTTCAATCGAGGACGATTGAACCATCAAAGATTTGTATGGGCACGCCACAATGTTCATCTCAGACCATTGCTCGACCAATCCTGATGTCGGCAGATGAAAATATACGGCGAGAAAACTGAAACACAGTACCGTTTATTTCCGAAATCTAAAACACTTGAATTTACCTGAAGGCGCTGTTAAAATTTATCACCAATTACCATGAAAAAATATTTTCTCGTAAACACCACTATCCCAGGCAGTATATTTTTATCCCTCCTCATGGGCGGTTGTGCTATACAACCTGCAAAATCAAGGACGCCGGCGCAACTTGAAAGAGAAATCAAAACCATTGAAGACGTGAAATCTACCACGGCATATCAACCCCCTGTTTCAGGCGAAAAGACAACCTACATTGTCAAAAAAGGGGATACGTTATGGCGCATAGCAAATAATTATGGAGTGTCAGTCGAAACAATTCTGAGAGCCAATCATATACCTAACACAAAAGACTTGAAAGTGGGACAAAAACTTATCATCCCTGCTTCTGGAAAATCTTATACCTCCCCTGCGACACACTCAAGCTATACGCCTGCGAGTAACATAACGGGTGGCATATCTTCCAAAGGGTTTATCTGGCCTGTAAAGGGACAGGTTGTATCGCAATTCGGTGAAATGAGGAATGGCGCTAAAAATATGGGTATCTATATCCTGCCTCAACCGGGACAAAACGTAGTTGCTGCTAAAAAGGGCGCGGTCGAGGCCGTTACGGATGCTGACGACGGCACGCTTGTCATCATAATTAAACATGACGGCGGTAGTCGCACCATATACGGATGCCGTAGTAATCCCATGGTGGGAGAAGGCAGCTATGTAGAACAGGGACAGCCCATAGCGAGTATTAGCCAGACGAGCACAGGCAATTCCACTGAAATCAATTTTAAAATATACGTAAAAGATAAACCTGTGAATCCCCTGTCTTATTTGCCGTAAATAAAGAAGAATAATTCACCGCAAAGACGCAAAGGTCGCAGAAGGTACAAAGAAAAAGAAGTTGGGAGATTGAGGGGTTGAGAGGTTAAGCTTATTTCAACTGCTCACATTCTCATTTTCTCAACCTATGCTTTCCTTCTTTGCGTTCTTTGTGTCTTTGCGGTGAGATGAGTTGTTATACTATTTGAGGATAAATGCTATGCCAATATACGAATTCCAATGTAACCAGTGCAGCGCCAAATTTGACGAATATTTTCGGAGCGCAAAGGAACGGAAAAAGTTATTTTGCCCGTCCTGCCAGAGCGACCATATCCAC
>JANLHY010000127.1 GCA_024653795.1 Candidatus Brocadiaceae bacterium
CCATAAGCGCTAAGTTAAAATTACGGATTAATTTAACCGTGTAATGAATAACGAATATCGAACAAGGAATTTCGAATTATGAAGTTTTCTTATCCTCCGCTGTACGAATAATTCTTACGGCAAAATCTACTAAGCGTTCTTCAAGGTCAAATATTCTCTTATCCTTCGACATTCATTATTCCTTGTTCGATATTCGATATTGGACTCCTTGTAAAAAATATCAAAAACAACTTAGCGCTTATGGAGGACCACCCCTAACCCCTCCCAAGAGGGGAATAATCCATGCCACCCTGTGACCCGCTTAAATAAAATGGAAATTCCTATACGATTTCATGATTGGCTTATGCCATATTCTTTTATCTTATTATATAACGTTGTTCGATTAATGCCCAATATCTTAGCCGCCTCTGTCCTCCGCCAGGAAGTCTCATTAAGAACCTTTTGAATATGTTGTTTTTCAACGCTTGCCAGTGAACTGACGTCTAATTCTTCGTCGCTCTCCCCACTAATGCCAACATTGTTTACAATAGCTTTTTTCCCTGAACTGATGGGTGCGACTAATTCCGGCAATAAAGTGCCATTGGTTGCAATCAACACGGCTCGTTCTATCACATTTTTCAACTCACGAATATTTCCAGGCCAATGGTATTCCAAAAGTTGTTTCTCTGTCTCTGAAGGTATATGATGGATATTTTTATTAAATTCATTATTATATTTATGTACAAAATGTTTCATCAAAAGCGAAATATCTTCCCCTCTCTCTCTTAATGGTGGAACATAAATCGGCAGTACCTTCAATCTATAATAAAGATCTTTTCTAAAATTACCCGCATCCACTTCTTCTTCTAAATTTCTATTAGTTGAGGCAATAACCCTGACATCAATCTTAATATCATTAATCCCGCCGACTCTTTTGAATTGCCTTTCCTGGAGAACTCTGAGAAGCTTTGACTGTAATGCAATCCCCATTTCGCCTATTTCATCCAAAAAAACTGTTCCTTTATCAGCGACTTCAAACAAACCAGGCTTGCCAGTTGCGGTAGCGCCCGTAAATGAGCCCTTTTCATATCCAAACAATTCTGCCTCAAGAAGACTCTCTGTCAGGGCGGCACAATT
>JANLHY010000138.1 GCA_024653795.1 Candidatus Brocadiaceae bacterium
TTTATCCTCTTCCAACTCCATTAATTTCACAGCCGCCGTGCATGCATAGACCTTTAAATTCCCCATCCTTCTTACTTCATTAAGTATCTCTTTGAGAGCGACTGGATTAATCCCCTGCATACGTTTTGACAATCGATCGCCCTCTTCGCCAAATTCAGCAGATAATCGTGTGACATCAAACTCATCATTCACAAATCTCCTCAATGCCCAGAAGAAAAGGAAAATATACGTTTCCCTTCCCATCGAGGCCGCAGTAATGGCCAAAGTAATGATCTGATACAGTTTGTCATAGGTGCCGCTATGGGCAAATATAACAAATTTTTTTTTGTCCTTCATTGTCGGGATTGTTTGTTGTTAAATACTTCTTCTGTTTTATTATCCTAACCCGAACGAGTCGGAATGCGTAGCGCGGGTGGTTTATCCCCCGCCATTGGCCGACCACAAGGGATCGGCGCTACATTTTTTTGCTAAACTTGTCCTCGTGAAAACGGGGAAATGTCAAAATATTTTTATTAAGCGCCTAATGTATATCTGTATCTAGAGAGGAGCTTTCTTCTAAAGCATGGATATAAGCGATAATGACATTTATTTTGTCTTCCCCCAAAGTACGTCCCCACGGTGGACATTGAAATCTGCCGTTTGCTCCCATGGTACCGTCACTAACAGCCTTAAAGAGCGCTTCATTGCCAATGGTTTTTACAACCACTGTAAGGTCTTTTGGCCTGGGGTCCAGATTAAATGCATTAAACCCGTCTCCCTTTCCCTGTTCTCCATGACATACCATGCAAAATTGTTCGTAATATGTTTTCCCTGCAATTTGAATATTGGTAAGCCCGCGCATGGTTTTTGCCAGAGCATCTCCAAGAAGGTCTTGCCCTTCTGGAGAGAGACCTTCCGTTTTCGTGTTGATATTGGCAGAAGAAAATGCCTTCATACCTAACAGAAAAGCCGATGCTGATACAACAAAAACAAGGAATAACATTATAACAACAGGGGATATGGATATGCGTTCTTTTATCTTTGTCGTCTCTTTTATATTTTCTTCCATCTCTATCCTTCTAATCAGAATAAATCGGATGTGTAGCGCGATGGTTCATTCCACGCCATAGACAGGCTGGCCGACCACACCTGTCCTCGACTACGATCGGGGAAGGGTCGGCGCTACATTTTTGCTAAGGAATTATTTGCCCTGGCTGACGCGTATATCCTTCTTTATTTCTTTACAGCTTGCCAAGTAGGCGGTTAATGCCCTGGCATCCTCTTTAGAAAAACCATAATCAGGCTGGATAGACCGGGGTTTGTAGTATCCCGGATTTTTCAGGAACATGTAAATCCATCCGGCCGTTAGCCTGTCTCCGACCGTTGTTAGGGGAGCGCCTACGTATCCTCCGCCTTTACCCATGATGTGACAGGATATACATCCATATTTGTCAAAAAGGGACTGTCCCCTGGTTATCTCTTCTTCTGTAAACGTATCCTTAATGTCAGGGATACTATTATCTACCATAACCGTAGAAAAGAAGTTGACAAGAAAGCCAGATTCTTCTTCACTCATCTTGAGGTTTACCATTCTCTCTTTTAATATAGGTCTCAGGCTGTAAGGCAGGTCGAAGTAATTACGAAGCCACTCCCTCTTGACCGCGTTTCCTTCACCGTCGAGAGGATGCGTAGAGACCCAACCACCCTTACCGTATACTACGTGACAGCTCCGGCATCGGTACTTATCTACTATCTTGCCAAACTCTCCAGGCAAGTCAGGATAGTTTTCCTGGTTGGAAGCAGGGCCTACGTATTGAGATGGTATCTCTTCCCCGGTATCGCTCAGCAGCGCCATAGTGGCAGCAGCCATCTCCTCCTCTGTCAGTGGATAATGGGGCATCTTTGCCTTCTTTTCCAGCAGGTCTGGGTCTTTTAATCTTGCAAAGACCCAGTTCCCTATGTATTTATCAATACCCTGAGCCTTACCCCACTCTAACCTTTCCTCATCCCTGGAGGCCAATCCTGTGAGATCCGGCGCTATCCTTCCCTGGTCAATGCCGGTTTTTGCGTGACAACCAGTACAACCATATTCCATAAATATCTTCTTACCATGACCAACCATTTTTCCAGCATCTTTATCAATATCCGAAATGTCTTCAAATTCTTTTGGAATTTCAAGCTCCTCTCCCTGAAATTCTTCCCACATGTATTCAACTAAATCACTCAATTGTTTTTCCGAGAAGTTGAACTGTGGCATCGTGGTTCCGGGCTGGAAGTAATGAGTGTCTTTTATCCAGTTGTAAAGCCATTTCTTACTCACCTTGGAGGTAATCCCTGAGAGTTCAGGAGCCAGGTAGCCCCCCTTTCCCTCTACAAGGTGACAGGTAACGCACCTTGATTCACGGAACAGTAATCCACCAGCCTCAGAGTCACCCCCTTCGACTGGTTCTTTTAATGCTGGCTCGTTCCCCGATGCCATTAAAAAAGCCTCCAGGGCAAGAATTTGCTCTTTGGTGAGGTTGAATTTTGGCATCCTGGATCTTGTCAATCCCGCTAGAGGGTCATATTCTCTGGGATTAGAGAGCCACCTGAGAAGCCATGTACGGTTTACCTTACTACCAAGCCTGTCCAGGGATGGGCCAATCTTTTCCTGATTTTCATAAAGGCGGACCTTGTGACAGCCTGAGCATCCCGCTTTCTCTATAACATCCCTGCCTTTAGATAGAAGGGGAGCAAAGGGAACTTCTTTATCAAGATGGCACTTACCGCACGAGGATTGAATTAAATATCTGGAAAGTACGGACTTCTGCCAGGGTCTGTCAAGCCCGCGGAGGGGATTATGAGCAGCGTGCATGTAATCTGTCGAAAGTCCCTGTCCCTCATGACAGACGGTGCAACCATAGTTCTCGATATCGTGCCACTGGAGGTATTTTCCTGGATGCCCCTTATAAGGGTTTTCATGATCCTTCATGCCAACATCCTCTATTCCGGTATGGCACGTAGTGCATCGATCCACCCGCTTCAGGCTATCTACCTGTATCTGTTGTATCTTTACAGGTCTTGCCAGAACCTGTGCACGGATCATTCTCGTCATTCTCAAACGCTCTTCGTACTTTGCCTTCATTTCCTCCTTGACAGATGGGAGTTCAGATTCCAATGTCCTGATCTTTTCCTCAACAGCCTTTATCTGCAAACGTTTGACGATAGCCTGATGGTGCTTCCATTCCCTTGCATACTCCTTTATGCAAAGGGCGACTGTAGCCACCGCAAGGGCCGCTCCCACCACAGCAAACCATATATAATGTATCGGACCTAAAGCAGATTTATCCATTTTATAAAGCGGCAACCAAAATAAATTTTACCATAAAATAACAAACACCTCATATGCTGAACCATGGAGTATGAATAATATATTTAATATCGAATACAAACCGCAAAGGAATCTTCCCTAAGAACCCAAACATACTCAGGACAAAGAACATCGTTACAAAATAAGAAATGGGGCCCAAGGTATTGTAAAAATTACGGGCAAAGCGGATGGGTAGCCACAACCCCAGGATGTAAAAACCAATCGTTGCAGGCACTCCTATAAATAAGGGTAAGATGTAATTGCCTTTAGAGATAACGGGCTTGTGAACGTCCCATGACTCCCATGGCATGTAAAGGAGCCAGCTTGGACCGCGAAAATAAACTCCAAAGATTATCAGCCCAAACCATGCCACAATTCCTATGGTGAAAATAACAAAGGCAAATTTCCTCTCCCTGAAGCAGTATATTCCTACTCCCTTAGGATTCTTATCCACGAAAGGTATTGCCATTAACCCAATGATAATTAATGTAGGTATCATTACCCCCGCTATCCACGGGTCAAAGTAGACAAGCATTTCCTGCAGTCCGACAAAATACCAGGGCGCCTTAGCTGGATTAGGAGTTTTTGTGGGTGTTGCTACCTCCTCAAGGGGGGCATTTACGGCCATGGAGATAACAATCAATACCAGACTCACCAGCATCAATGCGATAAATTCCTTGAAGACCAGATGGGGAAATGCAAGGAGTTTTTCTGGTTTCTTCTGGATTTCAGCTACTGCTTCCTTCGGTTTAGTCTCGTCTACATGTTCTTGCATAGTCGTTGACTTTATATAAAGTTACTTTGTAAAGATCGCAATAGTTTAATTTTTTGAAAAAAATATTACAGAAAATAAAGATAAAATACTGAAATTAAAAATACTCCCCTCTAAAAAGAGGGGCTGGGGGGGTGTTAAGAAGGATTACACACCCCTTGATCCCCTCTTTCTAGAGGGGAATGCAAAAATACATCGCATATTTTTTCAAAAAACTAAATTGATACTAAAAACTTATAACGGTCCCGAGATTCCTCCATCCTTCCTCACCCTCCAGAAGTGTATTCCCATAAGCACAACTGCTGCAAGGGGGAGGGCTATGCAATGGAGGACGTAAAATCTCAACAAGGTATTTTCGCTGATATCCACTGAGCCTCTGAGGTAAAAACATATATCGCTCATTTCTGACAGGAGGTGGAAGGGACCCTCTGCCCCCATTATGGGGGTGGCTTTGGCCATATTCGTCCCAACCGTTACCGCCCAAAAAGCCAGTTGATCCCACGGCAGGAGATAGCCTGTAAAACTGAGCAGTAGTGTTAGTACCAGCAGGATTACCCCAATGCACCAGTTATATTCTCTGGGAGGTTTATAGGAACCCGTATAAAATACCCTGCACATATGAAAGATAACGGTAAGTACCATTCCGTGAGCTGCCCATCGGTGCATATTCCTCAAAAAGAGTCCAAAGGTAACGGCAAACTCCAGATCTTTCATGTCCTGATAGGCATACTCAATGGTAGGGCGATAGTAGAACATGAGGAGAATGCCAGTAATTGTTTCCACAATGAAGAGAAAAAATGACACTCCGCCCAGGCAGAAGACATAATTTACTTTAAGGGCATGGGATTTTACCTTTATCGGATGGAGATGGAAGATAAGGGTATTTAATGTGGTGAGGACGCGGTTTCTTTCCGTGTCAGGCCAACCCTGGCGAAAGATAGATTTCCAGATTTGCGTATGAACAATCCATTCTGTAAATCGTTTGAGTCCTTTTATCATAATCTCCCTTTCATCGGTGTACGCACGGGGTTATACACTATAATTTCTCCTCATACAGGTAAAAAGAATTGATCCTTTTCCCTTACCCCGACCCTATCCTCTTTCACTGACTTATCTATAATGAGTTGCCCATCCAGGGCGTAGCTCACGCCAAGCCTGAAAAGCGGTCTAGGGGCTGGGCCTCCCACTACGTCTCCCTCAATATTATAATTGCTTCCGTGGCACGGACATTTAAAGAGACGCTCTTCCTCTATCCAGTTAGGGATACAACCAAGATGTCTGCAAATGGCCAGAAAGGCGTATATGCCGTGATCCGTTCTTATTATCCATACCCCTTTGTCCTTCATCCACCTCGTGCTGACCTTGCCCGCCGGATACTCATCGGGATAGCCAGCCTTAAACTTGCTGGAAGGCCCAAAGAGCACCTTCGGCTTATAGAAGTCTACCAAAGTTAGCAAACTTACCAGAAAACTGGTGAAGAGAAAACCTATCCACCCCGCGATGAGCAGAAATCTTCGACGGGAAGGTTCTTCCTGGACATCTGTTATTGATTTGTTTTTGTTGTCAGATTCCATCTTTTTAGACCCAATTTTACTTACTTCTTTAATTCAAAATTCAGTTGTAGGGCTTGACCGCTTTTGACCTCTATCTGTTGTGGTTTCCCAACATATTTTTTGTTCCATACTTTCAGAGTGTATGAGCCGGCGGGCACATCCTTAATGGTATAATTACCGTTTTCATCCGTCAGGGAAAAGAAGGGGTTCTGGAGGACTACCACATAGCCCTCCATCTCTGCATGCACGTTGCAAAGGAGGATGGCCGTACCTGCCTGTTTAAAGGCATAAGTTTTTATCTCACCTGGAGGCCAGGTGCCCAGATTGAATTTATCTGCTATCTTATCAGGCGTGAAGACATTATGGAGGACATTATCATAATTTAGAAATTCCACAGTGGTATTCACTACTATGGGTAACACATGAGGAGTAAAGACCAGCCCCTTTTGATCTATTTTTGCGCCCGTTGTGGGAGGCCAGTTTCCAGGCACGTTTTCAATGTACACCACACTATCTTTCTTGAATTTTGGCACAGGGGCCGTTACCGCGCCGGTAATCGTTCCCCCGTCTGCGTGGCTAACTCCATTTGTTGTGGCTAAAGTAAGAGATACGGATATTACTGTCATAACAGCGGTCCAAACTATTTTTCGAATTTTCAGCATGTATAGTCAATCCTCCATTTTGTTAATGTAAAGATTTTATGGCTACTTGTAATTACTTAGTCTTCAGTTTCCTTATAATCCTATTTTCACACCCATCTGGTAGGTTTCGTCGTCAACCCCCGATGGGGCATTACTGTCTGCAAAGGCTGCCCCAACAGTAAATTTTACGTTAGCCCTGATGAGGACAGTAATGTCCGCGCTGTAGGCGTTAAAGCT
>JANLHY010000148.1 GCA_024653795.1 Candidatus Brocadiaceae bacterium
TTAAAAGCCATTCCATTTACTACGCTCTGTATAAGCTGCAAGGAAGAGGAGGAAAAGGAGTGCGGCGATAAGTCTGAGCAGACAAAATATGATTGGGAAAGTACTATTGGCAGCTCAGAAAATGGAGAAATGGAAGAACTGGATAAAAAGTATATGGGAAGGAAAAGGATCGAATTCGAATTGGACGACAGCAAAAATTAGTCTTTATACATATTTGGACTCATGACACTGGTTGAAGCTTTCTTAAATACCTGCAAAAAACACGCCCATAAAACAGCCGTAATTGATCAAAATAGTGCAGTTACCTATAACGATCTCCGATTAGAAGCGATAGGTAAAGCAGCCCGGCTATTATCGGAAAATACAGGAAGTCATATTGGGATACTCCTTCCCAATTGCAAAGAATTTGTAACAACATTCTACGGGATACTGATGGCAGGGAAGATACCGGTTCCACTGAACTATCTGCTCTCACCAACCCAGTTGTTATATGTAATTCAGAATGCAGGGATAGACACCGTCTTCACAAATAATCTGTTCAAGCCTCAACTTGGGACACACATCAGGCATGTCCTGTCTGTAGAAGAAAAAAGTTCTTGTGCCGGAGTGGAAGAAAAGAAAATTAAGCCGGGGAATGAGGAGGAATTGGCAGCCTTACTGTATACATCGGGTACCAGTGCCAATCCCAAAGGGGTGATGCTGTCTCATAGAAATTTCCTGAGCAACCTGGATGGGTGTGTACGTGCCTTCGAATTCACGGAAAAGGATACATTGCTTGGCGTCCTTCCACTCTTTCATACCTATGCATTAACGACTGCTCTGATATTGCCGGTTAATGTAGGCGCTACGATTGTCTATCTTGCACGGTTTTCTGGTCCGAAGGTATTGGAATTAATAGAGAAATATAGGATTACGTCTTTGTTTGCCATTCCATCCATGTACAGAGTCCTTTTGAGAACTGCCGAGTCAGTCCAGCACGACCTGAGCACATTGAGACTTTGCACGTCGGGAGGAGAACCATTGCCGGGGGATGTTTTAGAGTCGTTTAATAAGACATTTCCTGTTCCATTAACAGAAGGATACGGATTGACTGAGGCTACGGCGATAGTTTCAGTGAATCTTCCCAAAAAATGCAAGCCTGGCAGTATTGGCCCGCCACTGAGCAACCTTGAGGTAAAAATATTGAACGATGACGCTCAAAAACTGCCTTTAAACAAAGAGGGTGAGATATGTGTGAAGGGGCCCAACGTAATGAAGGGATATTACAAGTTACCCAAAGAGACTGCGGAAACTATTACATCCGATGGCTGGCTGAAGACAGGCGATTACGGCAAACTGGACGACGAAGGATTTTTGTGGATTACCGGGAGAAAGAAGGAGTTAATCATCATCAGCGGTGAAAATGTATCACCAAATGAGATTGAACAGGTAATCAGCGGGCACGAGAAGATCTTTGAGGTCGCCGTTATTGGTGTGCCGGATAAGCTTCGCGGTGAGGCGCCAAAGGCATTCATAGCATTGCGTGAGTCCGCGACATGTACCGAAGAAGAGATCAGGAATTACTGTATGCTGCGTTTACCACACTACAAAGTCCCCAAATATTATGAATTCCTCAAGGAACTGCCACACGGCCCTACGGGCAAAGTGTTGAAAAGGGCATTGAAACAATAGATTATTCATTCCTTATTTGGAAAAGGTGACCCTAAAGGGCAACAAAAACGTTACGTATATCTTATTGATGATATTCATCGCATTTTTACATCATAATTAAATCGGCAAACTTGTTTTAAAAGCCATAACTTATTTTAATACAATATGTTAAGCATGACCAACAACCATATCGACAAAATTTTGTCGATGTTGAGGCGCTAAGCGCCTAAGGCGCTTCCAGGTTATAACCGCGGTGTTTAACGACCTTTGCTTTGACAATATATACGACTTCTTCAGCAATATTGGTGGAGTGGTCGGCAATTCTTTCCAGATGACGGGAAATCAGGATCAGGTGGACTGCCCGCGTTATATTTGCCGGGTCTTGCATCATATAAGTCAATAATTCGCGGAATATCTGGTCGTTCATGGCATCTACCGTAGAATCTCGCTGGTATACCGAACGGGCTAGCTCTGTATCCCGGTTCACAAAGGCGTCAATACTGTCCTTGACCATAGTCTGGGTAATTGTTGCCATCCTTGGAATATCAATGAGTGGTTTCAGTTGTGGCTCCTGGCTGAGAGGAATCACACGTTCCGCAATGTTGACGGCGAGATCACCCATGCGCTCCAGGTTGTTGGTAATCTTGATTGATGATGTAATAAACCGGAGGTCGATAGCCAAAGGCTGTCGTAATGCCAGCAAATCGACACATTGTTTATCAATCTCCAATTCCAGGGCATCCACCTGTTCATCACTTTGCACAACGAGGCGCGCCAGTTCGCTATCTCTCTCGATTAGTGATTTCACAGCATTGGCAATGGCCGTCTCTACCATGGAAGCCATCTGGATGAGATTTTTCCTAAGCGCCCCTAATTGTTGATCAAAATGTCTTTCCATAAATAATTTAGCCACGAATGAACACAAATTTCAACGAATTAACGTTTATCTATTTTTCTCTAGGCGTGACTATTCGTGTCAATTGGTGGCTGAATAGTTACCAAATAGTGCCCCATAATTATCCAAATCGCCCTGTGATGTAGTCTTCCGTAACTTTCTTATCAGGGTTTGTAAATATCTCTGTAGTTATATTATACTCTATCAACTGCCCATTCAATAAAAATCCTGTATAATCCGAAATACGTGCCGCCTGCTGCATGTTATGGGTAACAATCGCTATCGTGTAATATTTTTTCAAATCCTCAATTAACTCTTCGATCCTTGCTGTTGCCGTTGGATCAAGCGAAGAACAGGGTTCATCCATCAGCAAGACTTCGGGGTCAACTGCCAGCGCACGCGCTATGCACAACCGTTGTTGTTGTCCCCCGGAAAGCCCAATCGCACTCTGATTCAACCGATCCTTGACCTCATTCCAGAGGGCTGACTTGGCCAAACTATATTCCACAATTTCATCCAATCGTTTTTTATTATTCACTCCGTATAGACGCGGACCGAAGGCCACATTATCATAAATAGATTTGGGAAAGGGATTTGGTCTCTGGAATACCATACCCACGCGTCGCCTCAAATCTACGAGGTCGACATCGCGGTCGTATACGTTTTTATTATCCAACAAAACTTTTCCCTCTACCTGCACATCATTCGTAATCTCGGAGATGCGATTAATCGACTTAATCAAGGTTGATTTTCCACAGCCAGACGGTCCTATGATTGCCGTAACTTTACACTCAAAGAATTTTATGAAAACATTGTCTATGGCCTTGTATTTCCCATAATAAAAGGTCAGACCCTCTAACTTTACCTTTGTTTTTTGTTGCCCTTTTATACCGTGTTCAACCTTCATCTCGAACGCTTCCTAAAATAAATACGGGAGATAATTGCGGAAAGATTTAAGAGGAATGTTATCGATGTATTTTATCAGGAAAAGCGCTTATATTCCTTCCTTGATAAATTCCTGTCCAGAAAATCATTTTAAACAAACCTTTTATCTCATAATTATTAAGGGAATATTAAGATTATGTTAAGATTGTGTTAAGACTTTAAATAAGATTACATCGGAAGATTTCGCGCCGATTACGACATCATCTCCCACCTTTAAATTCAACCTATCAACCTCTTCTGTATCGATCAGGGTTTTAAAATACTGGTCATCGTGCAGGACAGTAACAGCGGCCATGATAGAATCAGATTCTATGTCAACCACCTTCCCTGCGATTTGGATACGGGTGCTTAATTTTTTCCCCAGGAAAACCTCTTCTGGTGTCCCCTGTTTTACAACCTTTCCGGACTCCAGCGCAACCACATAGTCTGCCAGTTTATAAACCTCAGTTACATCGTGAGTCACATAGAGGGTCGTTACCTGAAACTGTTTTATGATCCTTTTTAAGTCCTCCTGTAACTGCCTGCGTGTCTCCCAATCAAGGGCAGAAAGCGGTTCATCCAGGAGGAGGAGGTCTGGTTTTCTTGCAAGCGCCCGAATCAAAGCAACCCTTTGTTTTTGTCCCCCGGATAACTGAGCGGGATAATAGCTCTCATAGCCGGATAAACCTACAAGGGATATCAGATCTTTTAATTCATTCAATCGGTTTTTTCCCTTTATTCCGTAGGCAACATTTCTCTCCACCGTCAGGTGGGGAAACAAGGCAAAGTCCTGAAATACAAAGCCAATGGAACGCTGCTGCGGGGGAAGATGAATTCTTTGCGCTTCGTCAAACCATACCTCTTTTCTATGAGAGACCATTCCTCCATCAGCCATTTCAAGACCGGAAATAATACGTAGGATACTTGATTTACCAGCGCCAGAAGGCCCAAATAAGGCCGTTACCTTTCCGCGAGGGATCTCAAAGGTTACGTCCAGACTGAACTCTTTCCATGTTTTTTGAAGTGAAATATTCAGCACATTAGATAGTCCGTATGAATCTTCTGTTAATAAAATAAACTATGGCAAGTATTATAAAAGAAAAAAATAGCAGTATCGCCGAATATATATTCGCGCTTCCATAATTCAACGATTGCACCTCGTCGTAAATGGCCACCGAGGCAACTTTCGTTATTCCCGGGATGTTTCCACCAATCATGAGCACGACCCCAAATTCGCCCAGGGTGTGAGCAAAGGAAAGCACACAACCCGTAATAATACCCTGACGGGATAGGGGCAAAATAACAGAAAAGAAAGTATATAGATGAGACCGACCCAATGACCACGAGGCTTCGAGTAATTTTCTGTCAACCCCTGCAAAAGCTGTCTGAAAAGGCTGCACGGCAAAGGGCAGACTATAAATGAGCGAGCCCAAAACAAGCCCTTCAAAGGAAAATGCAAGTGTCTTATTGAATGCAGCCTCATACCATCGGCCAATGAAGCTATTCCCTCCGGCAAACATAAGGAGATAAAAACCCAAAACAGTCGGTGGAAGGACGAGAGGCAGGGCTACCACGGACTCAACGAGAAACCTCCATCGTGCCTTTGAAAAAACAAGCCAATAGGCAAAGGGGATACCGATAACGAACAACAAGACCATGGTAACAAGGGAAAGTTTTAAAGATAAGAGAAGCGGCGCCGCAAAATTCATTTGATGTTAGTTCCTTAAGGAAAATATTTTGACCATTTTAAAACGAGAGAATGTAGCGCCGACCCTTGTGGTCGGCATTGGGTAGGGAATAAATCCCCGCGTTACAGATGAAGACTCGTTCAGATTATGGTAAAATAAAGCCAAAAGCAGAAAGTATTTTTTTCCCATTCTTCCCTTGCGCAAACGCTAAAAAAGTCGTTACGCTTGATTTGTCTTTACCTCTTTGCAGCACGGTATACACCTGTTCCAGTCTGCTATACGATTCGGTGGGAATAATCAAATAACTTCCTCTATCGACCATACCAGGGGAAATTGACATGGACATGGCAATTATTCCCGCATCAGCAGCACCTGTTTGGACAAACTGTGCCGTCTGTGAAATATTTTCACCAAAGACCAGTTTACCTTGAACCTTGTCCCATAGTCCGTAATATCGAAGCGACTCCTCTGCTGCCCGGCCGTAAGGCGCATGTTTGGGGTTTGCAATAGCCAGTTTTTTTAACCCAGGTTCTAAAATTATGTTTAACCCTTTTTGGGGATTTAACGTTGACTTCTTGGGTATCCAAAGCACAATCCTCCCCACAGCGTAAAGTCTCTTCTGATCTTTTACTGCAAACCCTTCCTCTTCGAGAAGCGCTGGATAGGATGCATCCGCAGAGAAGAATATGTCATAAGGTGCGCCTTGTTTTATCTGCGCATAAAAATTACCCGATGAGCCATAAGAAACTTCTACCTTAACGCCGGGATGTGTCTTTTCAAAGTCATGACAAATCTTATTCATGGCAAAATTCAAATCAGAGGCTGCGGCAATGAGTATCTTTTCATCCGCCCTAACAATACCAGAAAACCATATCATCAAAAACATCACTACTGTGCATAGTCGCAACCATGTAACCTCACTCTTTCCCCTTCTTGCGAAGGAGGGACATTGAAGAACTATTATTTTACCTCCCCTTTGTCCCCTCCTTACGAAGGAGGGGATCGAGGGGTGGTAAAATCCTTGCCAAAAGAAGAAGTTTTTATAGTGTAATACTTTCATTTGCGTAACAGTACACCCCCACCTAAACCTCCCCCCTCCCCCTTTATCCCCCTCAGTGAGGGGGACAGGGGGAGGAATACAAGGGAACAATGAGTATTCCCCGCCCCTGGTGGGAGGGGTTAGGGGAGGGGGTGAAATGTTACTCATTTGCTTCATGACTATGCTTCCTTTGATAATATCAATTCCGTTGATTTTACAATTGCTGTAACTTCATCACCCTCGCAAATATTCATTTCCTTCAAAGAATTATTGGTAATAAAGGCATGGAGCATATCTCCCTGAGATTCCACAAAAACCTTTGATAACACATCCCCCTGGATAATCTTTCTTACAATTCCCCTCGCCCTGTTCCTTGCACTGAGCATCCCCGAAATGGATTTTGCAAGCATAATATCTGTTCCTTTTACCAGCACATAAATAGTATCACCAACTGAAAGGTGCATGTCTTCGCAGGAAGCCCTTGTGATAATAACGCTCAAGGGTATCTCCTTCCATAAGATTTGCACATGAGCATGGATTTGACCTTGAATTACATTGATAATTTTTCCACAAAGCCTGTTTGCCATATAGCTTGCCGTAGGAATTTTGAAATAAAAGTATGCATAATTGGTTTTTTTGGACTTTTCGGACAACCGCAAAGGGGTGATTGTGAATTTCAAACGAATTTAACGCAATAAAAAGCAATCACGATTTCTTACTCCCAAAAATATGTTTAAATTCCTTTTCCACCAAAAAGGCCATCCTGTCTGTATATTGCTTATATTTCGAGATCATTTCCTTTGCCTCTGGTGTCAGGGTTGCCCCTCCCCCTCCCTTTCCGCCAGTAGCAACCTCCAATAATTTTATGCCCAGAACCTTTTCTGTAGCCTTGATCTTCCCCCATGCAGCCCGGTACGACATACCTAATTCCTTCGATGCGGCATTTAAAGACCCCAGACGGTCTATAGACTCCAGCAGCATCCTGCGCCCTTCGGCAAAGGCAACGCCGCCTTTTTCTTCTAGCCATATTTTAAATATCGCTTTCATATAAATTTCGTTATTCATTATGCCTAATATGGCATAACGATGTCAATAAAAAATTTATTGATTTCAATATAGCCACAAAGTCACTAGGACACTAAGTTTTTTCGTAATAGTTCACCGCAAAGGGCGTGGAGAACGCAGAGAAAAACGGATTCCTTCCCCTGTCCCCCCCCCACGGAGGGGGATAAAGGGGGAGGGATCCGCATAATTTCTCTTTCTATTCTTTAACAACCTCTGCGATTGTATGCCAGGTGTCCTCGCCTGACATTATAATGAATGACAGACGAGGACGTCTGTCCCCTATCCAGCTCTGCGGTGAGCTGAACTGTTACGTTTTTTCTTTGTGTTGGTGGCCAAAAAATGCCATAGGCATCCTAATTTAAACCTGTTCCCTCCCTCTGTGGTTTTCTTAAAACCAGGCTAACTGAATATCCGCTTGATAAATATGGTTCCAAAACATCCTCTTGGTAGAAAAAAATCAAGAACTAACTTTTTTTTGCCCTGGTAAATTTCATCGTCTGAATAATCAACAAACAGTTCCTCTGGGATCACAACGGCATTTCTTTCTATACCCTTAAAACTTCGTTCCACAGGTGCGATTGATATGCAGAAAAAAAGAGCACCATTTCTTCATGTGATATTCTTTGAAGGATTGGGACGAAAGCTTTCGGATGTTTCTCCAGATAACTGAATGCCTCTTTCTCAAACCTACCCGTAACCCTTGTAAGGCATGCCTGCCAATTACCCCAGTTTTCATAAAGGAATTTCCTATGCTCCTTTTCATCTTTGCTATCCTCTGGATGGATACGGGATAAATATATCTTCAGTGCACCGTTGTAGTGTTTCTTGATGATCTTTTCTGCAACAAATCCCTGTCGGGCATCGAAACTACCGAACCGCTGGTCGTCAAAGTAATTCGGGTCACCGTCCTTTTTTACATTCTCAATCCCATCGAGTGCTGTCCTTAAATCATTCTCTGTAAGATTTCTTATAACAATATGAAATTTGTTTCCCTTTATAAGGTCGGGCCCCATGGGCCTGTCCCTGAACCCTATAAAGCTCAGCGAGTAGTTTTCCTTATCTAACCCGACTTTCGCAATTCGAGGCGAAAAACGGTTATTTTTAGGCATGAAACGCCCTGAAACCCTTGATTTTAAAGGAGTGAATTTCCAAAAAGGG